>DATBYR010000219.1:0-2344 GCA_036513565.1 Methylocella sp.
CGGCGAATGGCGTCCGGTGTCAGCCCATCACCCTGATAGACATTCTTGCCGTACCATCCACCGGAGAATGCCTCGACGATTCGAGATGCCTCGCGGCAGTGCTGCTCAAGGGCATCGTCAAATCTGGAACGCGCCGCGTCGTCCCCGAACCTTTCCCATGCTCCGATGTGGTTCGACAGCTCGCGGCTCAGGTAGTAGTCGAGGCTTCGCTGCGTGAGACGGGCAAAGAACTCGCGCGCCAGTGCGCTGAACCGATCGCCGCTTGCGTGACGTCCGATCGCGCGCTGAACCTCTTCCGGGTTTGGTCCGAACAACGACGGCAACATCGGTCCGACAATCGCCATTAAGCTCTCGACGGCCGCCATCTGGGCCATCTCGCCGAGGTCGGTTTTACCCACCCGCTCTCGCGCATAGCGATCAACCGCTGCCGAGAAAGCCGCGGTTACGTCCATGAGACTTGGCTGATTTGGAACCAGCAGAATGAGGCGACGAAGATCCTCCGCGAAAGCGGGCCCGCGAGCCGCAAGGGGAATTTGGGTTAGGAGCCAAAAGGCGTGAAGAAACGCCGGGTCCCTCGATGCGCTTTCAAGGCTTGTCTCGGCGGCGTTTGCCGCAGCAGCAACAACGGCGCCGGCACCGGCACCTAGGCGCAGCTCCTCAACAACCTGCCGCCATTTTTTCGACGTGGGCAAAACGCCAAGTCTGACGTGGCCCATTCGGTTCCTCCCTGGCATAAGCTGACGGAGGAAATCGCGCATACACAAGGCAAACTTGCGGGCTCGATGCTTACCTGCCGCTTACCCGGCCTTTGAGAGACATTGGTTTTGTTCAGCTAAGTCTTTGATTTCAATGGTGGGCGCACACGGGCTCGAACCGTGGACCCGCTGATTAAGAGTCAGCTGCTCTACCAACTGAGCTATACGCCCATCGAAGCGGTTTTGCTTCCGGCGCCTTCGCGCGGCTGATCGGAATGCAACCCGGCTTTAGCAAACGAGGCGCGCCCTGTCCACCATCGGGCCTCGGCCCCAAGAATCAAGACTCACTTCTGGGCGCATCGACGAGGCCGCGCTTGCGCAAAAGCGCGCCGGGTTTTGCCGCGCGGCCACGAAACGCCTTGTAGGCTTCTTCCGGATCGCGGCTGTAGCCCGAGGAATAAATATGGTCGTGCAGCTTCTTGGCGACCATGGGATCGAAAATATCGCCGCGCTCCTCGAAAGCTTCGAAACCGTCGGCGTCGAGAACTTCCGACCAAAGATAGCTGTAATAGCCCGCCGCATAGGACTCGCCCGAAAAGACGTGCTGGAAATGCGGCGTGCGGTGGCGCATCGTGATCGAGGCAGGCATGCCAAATTTGTCGAGTTGCTTTTTTTCGAAGCCAACAATGTCGATCGCGTCCGCGCCGGACACGAGATGCAGGGCGAGATCGACCAGCGCCGAGGCGGTATATTCGACCGTCGCAAAACCCTGGTTGAACTGGCGCGCCGCAAGCAAGCTCTGCAATAGCGCTTCCGGTATAGGCTCGTTTGTCTCATGATGCAGGGCGAAACGGCGCAACACCTCCGGCTGCTCCAGCCAATGTTCGTAAAGCTGCGAAGGAAATTCGACGAAATCGCGGGCGACGTTGGTGCCCGAGATCAAAGGATAGGTCACATCGGACAACATGCCGTGCAGCGCATGGCCGAATTCATGAAACAAGGTGCGCGCATCGTCGAAACTCAAGAGACAGGCTTGCCCCTCGCTGGCCTTGGCGAAATTCAAGACATTGACGACGATCGGCCGGACCTCTCGGTCGAGCTTTTGCTGCTCGCGGAAGGAACTCATCCAGGCGCCGCTACGTTTCGAAGGCCGCGCGAAATAATCGCCGATAAAAAGCGCGATCTCTTGTCCGTCGCACCCCGTGACCGTCCAGGATCGCGCGTCGGGATGGTAAAGCGGCACGTCCTCACGTTCGCTAAAGGACAGGCCAAAGAGCCGATTCGCGGTGAAAAACGCGGCATCGATCATTTTGTCGAGTGGCAGATAGGGTTTGATATCGGCCTCATTGAAGTCGAATTCCGCCTTGCGGCGCTTTTCGGCACAATAGCGCCAATCCCATGGCGCGATGTGGAAGTTGCCGCCCTCGCCCGCCGCGATCGCCTGCAAGGCCGCCTCGTCGCGCAACGCTCGCGCGAGGGCCGGCGCCCACACCGAATGCAAAAGGTCGAGCGCCGCTTGCGGGGTTTTCGCCATCGTATCGGCCAGGCGGAAGTGCGCGAAACTTTCAAAGCCGAGAAGCCGCGCGCGCTCCGTGCGCAACCGCACGATTTCGGAGGCAATGGCGCGATTGTCGGTACATCCACCTGAT
>DATBYR010000220.1:0-2801 GCA_036513565.1 Methylocella sp.
TCCTTGTCCTGTCGGCTATTGCGCCAATTCTCAAATAACTCAAACATGCAAAAGGGTGACTTTAAACATTTATCGCTCAAGATAACAAAGACACGATCCCCTTTTCCAATGTCTTTTATGAACTGTAACCGTGGTTTCAAGGCCGCGATTTTTATGCTGCCTTCTGCCGCGCCATTTGGTTCCACGTCCATGGCATGAGTTCGTCGATGCGGCTGTTTGGCCATCCTTCTGCTATCTTTTGCATGACATCAGAGATGTAGGCAAATGGCTCGACGCCGTTCAGTTTGCAGCTTTCGATGATGGAGTAGATGGAGGCGGCGCGTTCGCCGCCAGCCCTTGATCCGGCGAACAGCCAATTTCTGCGCCCGATGGCGATGCCTCGCAACGCCCGTTCGGCGATGAGGTTGTCGATCTCCAGACGTCCGTCGTCGAGATAGCGGGTCAGCGCCGGCCAGCGTTTTAGCGCGTAAGAGATGGCGACAGCGAGCGCGCTTTTCGCCGAAAGCTTTGCGCGGATCTCCCCCATACGGGCTTTCAGTTCGTCGAGCTGGGGCTTGGATTGCGATTGTCGCGCAGCGCGCCGAATATCCGGCGGCTGGCCTCGCACTTTCTTTTCGACCGCGAAGAGGCCCCCGATCCGCTCGAGGAGTTCGGTCGTTATGGCGCTCGCCTGGGTCTGGTGCAGGTCAAAGATCTTGCGGCGCGCATGTCCCCAACAGGCGACCTCAATGATGCGGCCGGAGCGATAGAGTACCTCGTAACCGGCATAGGCGTCCGCTTGCAGATTGCCGCGAAAGTCTCTCAGCATCGTCTGCGGGTGCTCGGCCCGGCGATCTGGCGTGAAAGCGAACCAGACGGCGGGGTTTGTCGCGCCGCCATACGCGCGATCATCCATCGCATGGACCCAAAGCCGCGCCGTCTTCGTCTTGCCGCTGCCGGGATCGAGCATCGGCACGGGCGTATCATCAGTGTGGAGCTTCGATGAAGACAAAACCGCTTCCCTGATGCGCGCCACGATCGGATCAAGCAACGCCGCGCCCTGGCCGGTCCAGCCCGCCAACGTCGAGCGGTCGATGTCGATCCCCTGCGCCGCCATCATCTCGGCCTGGCGATACAAGGGAAGATGATGATCGAACTTGGAGACGATGACATGGCCGATCATGCGGAAGCTGGCTTTGCCCCGCGCAACGGCTTTCTCCGGCGCTGGAGCCTGCACAATCGTCTCGCACACCCGGCAGGAGAACTTCGGCCGAATGTGGCGCGCGACCTTGAAGACGACGGGCTCGATATCGAGTATCTCGTCCGCGTCCTCGCCGAGACGGCGAAGAGCGCCGCCGCAGGCCGGACAAACGCAATTGCCGCTCGCCGGCAGGTGAATGATCTCCTCGCGCGGAAGATGGGGCGGTAGTGAGCGATTTGGCGCCTTGCGCTCGCGGGCGATTGAAGTGGCGCGCGGCGGCAATTCGGCTTGCGCCGTCTCCAATTCTTCCAGCGCCAGTTCGAGTTGGGCAATCTCCGTCGCTAGCTTTTCCGACGAGCGGCCAAAATGCATCCGCTTCAGCCGGGCGATCTGGACCTTCAGCTTCTCGACCAGCAGATCGCGGCTGAAAAGCGCGCTTTCCGCCGCCTTGCGCGCGGCCCGTTCGGCGTCAAGTTCCTCGCGTTGCGCAGCGACAAGACGGCGCAATGATTCAATGTCGTCGGGGAGAGAGGCGGCGCTGTTCGACACCCAGAATTGCTATCACAAGGGGCCGCCAAATGACAGCGAAACTACGATGATTCAACGCGTTATCTACCCTGCAAGCTCAGGGCGCCAACTCCTGATCGGCGCCCGCCAATCAATGCCCTCAAGCAGCATCGCCAACTGCGCCGCCGTCATCGACACGGTTCCCGTTGCAGAGATTGGCCAAACGAAACGCCCCTTCTCCAGCCGCTTCGCGAACAGACAGAGGCCCTGGCCATCCCACCACAGCAGCTTAATCAAATCTCCGCGCTTGCCCCGGAATGCGAACAGCGCACCCGAATGAGGATTCTGCGCCAATACCTCCTGCACCATTACCGCCAGCCCATCGAACCCGCGGCGCATGTCGGTTGCGCCGCAAGCAAGATAGATGCACACACCCGCCGGAATGCTAATCATGGTGATTGGAGCGCATCGAGAACGCGTTTCAGCGCCTTGCCGTTTACATCGCCGTCGACGCGAACACGAACGCCAGAAATAAACTCGATCTCAATCATTCCCGATCGACGCGCAGGTTCGACTTCAGTCGGAGCCGGCGCGGCCGATACAGACGCAGGCCGAGGCAGAGCCGCGATCTCAGGCGCCATATTTACACGCGCGAATGTCGGCGCAGCAGGTTTGCGCCCAGTCAGGCTGCCTTCCAACAGGAGCCGCCGCCAAGTGTAGAGCTGGCCGGTATTGATTTCGTGTCGCTCCGCCACTTTCAAGACCGAGGCGCCGGGCGCAAACGCTTCGTCCAAAATCGCCATCTTCTGCGATGTCGTCCAAGCGCGCTTGACCGACATCCGCGCGATCACCTGAACCGCGCCATTCCGACCACTCCTACGACCGGTCGTAGGATCACTCGCTGTCGCGTCGAACTTGCTGTCCATGCCACGCTCCGCCAACGTAGCTATCCAGATCGCAGCATTTGATAAAACTGCGCAAGGCGGCCGTCAGACCGCGCTTACCGACGCGCTCAATC
This sequence comes from Methylocella sp., assembly GCA_036513565.1. Classification (GTDB taxonomy): domain Bacteria; phylum Pseudomonadota; class Alphaproteobacteria; order Rhizobiales; family Beijerinckiaceae; genus Methylocapsa. The sequence continues at coordinate 2,706 of DATBYR010000220.1, forward strand.
CGGTCTCCCCCAACAAATGCAACCACGATGAAAAAGGCGGCAATAGCGAGATAATATTTCATGGCAGGTATCCGTTCCACATCCGCGAGTCCTCCC
>DATBYR010000221.1:0-8436 GCA_036513565.1 Methylocella sp.
GGTCGTTGCCAACATCGCCGCGCCCCGGATGCGCGCATAGCCATCTGCGGCGTAAGACGCATTCAATTCATTGGCACAGCCGATCCACTTCACCTTAGCGCTGCTGTCGACCGCATCGCAAATTGGAAACACGTAATCGCCTGCAACGCCAAAGCAGTGGTCGATTCCTTCCGCGGCAAGGCGCTCGACGATGTAATCAGCGACGTTGACAGCTGATGTGTCAGCCTTTGGAAGCTGTTTAGTCATGGCCTTCTCCTCCTTGCTACTTTCTACAATTAGTGCCGATCGCGGGGCTGATAGCATGGCGGCGGAAAATGGGTCACAGCGCTAGTGCATTCAAAACCCGCGCCCAGCTTCGGGCTCCCTTGTGAAACGAGGACAGCTCGTATTTCTCGTTTGGCGAGTGAATGCGATCGTCTTCGAGGCCAAACCCGATCATCAATGTGTCCATCCCGAGGTCGCGCTTGAAGGCGCCGACGATCGGGATCGAGCCGCCGCAACCGGCAAGAACCGGCTCCTTGCCCCATTCCGCCTGTAATGCCCTGCCCGCCCGCGACAACACCTCCGAACTGAAAGGAAGCTGCACCGCGCCTGACGCGCCATGCGAGACAAATTCGGCGCGGCAGTCGGCGGGCAGCCGCTCCTTGACAAAAGCCCGGAAAGCTTCCGCGATTTTGACCGGATCCTGTGATCCGACGAGCCGGAACGAGAATTTGGCGCTCGCTTGCGCCGGAAGCACGGTTTTAGACCCTTTGCCGGTATAGCCGCCGACAATGCCGTTGAGGTCGCAGGTTGGTCGCGACCAAATCATTTCGAGAACACCCCGGCCTTGTTCGCCCGCCGGAACCGAAAGGCCGACTTCGCCCAGAAAGTCGCTTTCGCGGAAACGTAATTCGCGCCACTGTTCGGCGACATCCTCAGGAAGCTCGGTTACGCCATTGTAGAAACCCGGAAGCGTGACACACCCTTTCTCATCGTGCAAATCAGCGATGACGCGGGCGAGCACATGGATCGGATTGATCGCGGCGCCGCCGAACACACCCGAATGCAGATCGCGGTCGGCGGCATGAATGACAACTTCCTCAAGCACGAGGCCGCGCAGCATGGTCGTGATCGCCGGCGTCTCCCGGTCCCACATCCCGGTGTCGCAGACAAGCGCCATGTCGGCTTTGAGCTCGGTCTTGGCTTCAGCAAGAAAAGCCGGAAGCGACGGCGAGCCGGTCTCCTCCTCGCCTTCAATGAGGAACGTAAGGTGGCAAGGCAATCCGCCGGTTTCGTTGAAGGCGCGGCAGGCCTCGACGAAGGTCATAAGCTGACCCTTATCGTCGGCGACGCCGCGCCCAAAAATCCGTTTGCCAGTTGCGGCCTCGACGATACGCGGCTCGAACGGGGGGCTCTCCCACAAATCGAGCGGGTCCGGCGGCTGGACGTCGTAATGGCCGTAAAAGAGCAGATGTGGAACGTCCGGGCGCGCGGCCTTCGCCTGTCCAACAATGATCGGATGACCTGGCGTTTTGCGCACCGACGCCTCGAATCCGATGTCTCGCAGCTCGGCGGCGAGCAATTCGGCCGCCTTGGCGCAATCGCGAGCATAGGCGGGATCAGTCGAAACCGAGGGGATTTCAACGAGCTTGAAAAGCCGCCCCAGAGCCAAGTCGAGGTTTCCATCGATCTTGGCCAAAACCGTGTCGAGCGCGGCCATAGGACCTCCTTGCAAACTTTGGCCGTCGTAAAAACGGTCCAGCAATGCCCGCAAAGCCTGAAACCGTTCGACGGAGCACCGGATTATATCCAGTATTGAGAGTTTATGTTGTCGCAATCGCCCGTTCGGGCCAATAAATTCACGTTCGCGAGCGGAGCCGCCTCCCGCCCGATGCAAGTTCCTCTTTACGGCACCCCAACCGGCTCTACTCTTACATGACTTTTTGGAAGGCGAGGCATGAGTTTCGACGTGGAAAGCGCGGCGGGCCTAAACGCGGCCTCGCGGGAAATCCTTGATCGCCTCGAAGCGATTTCCGGCGCCGCGCACGTCATTGCCGATGCGCCCGGCATGGAAGGATTTTTGCGCGAGCCGCGCGATCGCTTTCATGGCAACGCGCTTTGCGTGGTGCAACCCGGCTCGACGCGAGAAATCGCGGAAGTGCTCAAACTTTGCGATGAAACCTCTACCACGGTTGTGCCGCAAGGCGGGAATACCGGGCTCGTGGGCGGTCAAGTTCCTCTCGGCCCCGGCAATCAAATCGTGCTTTCGCTTGGCCGCATGACGGCGCTGCGCGAGATCGATCTGAGCTCGAACACGATAACCGTGGAAGCTGGCATGATCCTTTCCCGCGTGCAGGAAGAGGCCGCGCGCGTGGGGCGCTTGTTCCCTCTCTCGCTAGCGGCGGAAGGCTCATGCACCATCGGCGGCAATCTTGCGACAAATGCCGGCGGCACGAATGTGATCGCCTATGGCAACGCGCGGGATCTCGTGCTCGGGCTCGAAGCCGTGCTCGCCGATGGGCGAGTTCTTTCCGATTTATCGAAGCTGAGAAAGAACAACACGGGCTACGATCTAAAAAACCTTTTTATAGGCTCGGAAGGGACGCTGGGGATCATCACCGCGGCGGTCCTAAAGCTCTTTCCAAAACCCCGCGCGATCGAAACCGCCTTTATCGGCCTTGCCTCGCCCCGGGCGGCGCTCGCCCTGCTCGATCTCGCCCGCGACATGGCGGGCGGCGAGCTCACGAGCTTCGAACTGATCCCGCATATCGGCTTAGATTTTGTCCTCGCGCATTTTGAAAGCGCGCGTGAAATTCTGTCTAGCAAGCACCTGTGGTACGTGCTGCTCGAATTGAGTTCGCAAAGCCGGCAAGGACTTGCCGCGCGATTGCTCGCGCTCCTCGAAGCGGCGAACCAAAAACACATCATCGAGGATGCGGTAGTTGCCGCGTCGCTCGATCAGCGCGAAAATGTCTGGAAGCTGCGCGAACTTTTGCCGGACGCCCAGCGCCATGAAGGTGGCTCGATCAAGCATGACGTCAGCGTTCCCATCGCGGATATCCCGGCTTTTCTAGAAGAAGCCGCGCGCGCGATGACATCCACCATGCCGGGGGCGCGGCTCGTCGCCTTCGGCCACCTAGGCGACGGCAATATTCACTGCAACGTCTCCCAGCCGATCGGCGTGGACACGCAAGCGTTTTTGGCCCGCTCGGACGAGATCAACGCCATCGTTCATGGGCTAGTGATCGAGCGGAAGGGTTCGATTTCGGCCGAGCATGGGATCGGCCAATTGAAGCGCGATCTATTGCCGAAGGTGAAGGACAAGGTGGCGATGGAGGTCATGCGCGCGATCAAGCAAACCCTCGATCCAAAAAACATTTTAAACCCCGGCAAGGTGCTTTAGAGTCTGATTCAAATGCCTGCCCCTCATCCCGAGGAACCTGCGAATCGGGCGTCTCGAAGGATGCGCGGTGAGCCTGTCGAACCATCCACGGTCAATTGGCCGATCTTCGCGTAGAGGTTCTCGACCGTCTTTTGCGCTGCCTTCTCCGCGTCTAAACCGGCATTCGAGTCGAACGCCCGCGCCGTCGCCTGCTCCCGAACCGCCTCCAAAGCGATCTTCGCCTTCAAGGCCGCGTCGATCTTGCGTCTCGTCTTCTTCGTCATCATCCGCTCCGTCTATCAAACGAAGCGGCCGATCTCCAACTTAGCCCCTGGTCCCCAAAACCGGGTCCATTTCAGACCTGACTCCTGGGGGGATTCCCAAACCGCCGCAACTGTGACTCGAAGCACGTCGTTGATTCGGGGAGCGGGCAGCATGCCGACAATCGAGATTACACGCCAAAATCTGAGTATTTCGCAGTTGCGGGCGGCGGCGGCGCGGACGGCTGACGCCAAGCAGACGCCGCGCATTCTGGCCATTACCATGGCGCTCGATGGTCATTCGCGGCGATTGGCCGCGCAGGCCGGCGGCAGGGGCCGGCAGACGCTGCGCGACTGGGTTATATAAAACCCGCGCTGCACAAATCAATCACTTTCGATAATGACACGGCTTTCGCCCAGCACGGTTTGCTGCAGAGCATGCGCGCCATGGCCACCTGGTTCTGCGATGCTTATGCCTCTTGGCAGAAGGGCGGAGTCGAAAACGCCAATAGCCGCTTGCGGCGCGTCACATCGACATAGATCGCCTGTCCGATGAGGAAATCCAGGACATCGTCATAACCGCCAATCTCACGTCGAGAAAATGTCTTGGCTTCAAGACGCCCCGCGCCAGAATCCACGCTCATCCGAACACCCAGGCGCGATCAGTACACATCGCCACCTACGTCAAGTATATAATTGCTAATGCGCATGGCGTAAGCTCGCCCCACAGGCGGCCGGATCGTTGCCCTCGCTCTTCGCGCACCGTCAAGGTTTGGCGTGTTTGGCCACAGGCTTGTCCGCGCTCGCGTCCTCGTCGATGCCGGCCTTTATCGTATAATCGTCTTCCGCGTGATCCTGGATGAATGGCACGTAGAGCGGTTCGGAGACGATCGTGAAATCCGCCCGGGTCTCGTTGGCGCCCACCGTCACGGCGGCGCGATAGAGCTTGCTTACAATGGGCTGATTATCTCGTTCGCGAAGAACGGCCACGCGCACCGGCACACTGAAACTGCCGGAACTGCCCGCGGGTCCAAGCAGCACTTTGCCCGCGACTCCGACCTTGATCACGAGTTGGCCGCCTTCAAGCGCGCATTCGCGCGCCGTATCGCCGAGGGCATATTGATAACGCAAATTCGCGCTCGAAGGCGGCGTTCCGGCATAAGTCTGGCTTGCCGCGGTGCCTTCGAGAACAACGACCTCCGGGCAGAAGATATGCCGGACCCCTGCTCCGGCCGCCGCCGGCGCGTCGTTACTCTTAAATCCCAGCAAGTTAGGGAGTTTCGAGCCGCCGGTTTCGGGCGTGTCGAAGGTGCCAAGATGGCTGCCGCAGCCAGCGAGTCCCAACACCACCGGCGCGGCCAGGATGGATCTTGCTATCTGGATCGACACTGGCCGCCACATCGAATTCCGGCCCAATTCATGGCAAGGCATCGAACCCTTCCTTAAACCCGGCCATGGTGAGCGGTATCCCGATTCCTTCTTCCGGGGTCTGAAAAATGATGAAAGTGGCCTTCTGGCCGGTTTTCATTTGGCCGATCAGTTTTTCGTCCATGACCACCTCGGCTACGCATCCGGTCGTAAGACAGCGGACGAAACCAGCGCGTCCGACATCGGTATCGTCGATCTTAAGCCCTAATCCGGAAGGAAGAAGCACCCCAAGCGGTGCAATGACCCGCAAAAGGCGGCTCTTCCCATCCGCTGTCTTGAGAACGATGACCATCAGATTGATGTTTGGCTTGTCTTCCGCGGCGACGCTCTGCAAGAGCGCGCATTGCTCCTTGGCGGCGCCGGGCGGTGTCTCGCAGCGCAGTTCCCAATCGCCATGCTTGGATTTCACGACGCCTTGGCAAACAGCGTCCGGCCCGCTCGCCAAGAGCCAGATGCCAGTGAGCATCAGCCCGAGAAGGCGCCGCGCGCCCGTTGTTTTGATGGATTCGATCGCCCGGGCCACGGAAGGTTCCTGTCTATTTGAAACATCTGAGCCGCTATCGGCCCGATTCACGCTAAGGTACTGGCCCGATTCATGCGGAATGACAGGGGGACATGGTTGAGTTTCATTCGTGCCGCCACGATTGTGAATTGTCCAGCGGCTTTTGTGCGATGGCGATTGCAATAGTATTCCGTGCGGCGATGCGTCGCTGCCGGCAATGCGGCGGCCGGCGCCTTGGGGATTCGGCGAGGAGTATGATTGGCGCGGGTTTTTTGACGCGAGATGTCCGCCGCGCCAGCAACGGCAAAATGGGATGCTTGGAAGAACGAGCGGCGGCCAAAGGTCAGAAAATACACAAACAAATATTTCGTTGCTGTATTATATGTATAATAGCATATAGAACATCGTTTCATTTTAACTATTCTATGTTATTTTATGTGTAATTATAACAGTAAAAAATAAATAACAACAAACAGCGCAATTTGTTAGTCTTAATTCTGACATGATGAATATTGAATTTCATCATGCGCCATAAGAATTAACAAAATGAACAGGCCGTGTTTGTGACCCGAGGTCATTTCCAAAAACTAATGCTTTGGAGTAAGATCACAATCGTTTGTTGCCGACGGCGTATTTTTGAGGCGATGCGATGTCCGGGAACGATTTCGACGACGTGCCCCAATGCTTTCAAATTCCGGCCACGGAAAAGCCTGAGTTTTTTGCCGTCCGGAGCGGCACGGAACGATTGACCTACGCCGGCCTCGACGCCCGGACCGATGCCCTCCGCGAGCGGCTCACCGCCCTTGGAATTGAAAAAGGCGCGCTTGTCGGCATCCTCCTCGACCGCTCCTTATCCACCATCACTTCCCTCCTGGCGGTGCTGAAAGCAGGCGGGGCCTTCGTGCCGCTCGACCCAAGCGGGCCGCCGCAAGGCATTCTCGAAATTATCCAACGGCACAAATTGACATGTGTCGTTTCGAACGGCGCAACGCTGCGGCGCTTCCCACAACTCGCCGCGGCGGCGCCGGTGATCGATGTTGACGCCGCGCCATTGGCGGGGCCCGCCGGCCGCCGGGGCGAGGCCGCGAAAATCTCGGGTTCGGACCCCGCCTGCGTTATGTTCACCTCCGGCTCGACCGGAGAACCGAAAGGCGTCGTTATCCCGCATCGCGCCATTGTCCGGCTGGTCAAAAAGCCCAGCTATATGCGGTTTTCTGACGATCAAATCTTTCTGCAATCTTCGCCTTTGGGCTTCGACGCTTCGATTTTCGAGATTTGGGGTACGTTGCTCAACGGTGCCGAGCTGGTGGTTCCACGAGCGGGCTTGCTCAGCTTCGGCGAGATAGGCGCCGCGATCGAGGAACAAGGCGTGAACACATTGTTTCTTACGAGCGGTCTTTTCAACCTTATGATCGATCACTGTCCAGAGTCATTGCGAAAGCTTCGCTACTTAATCGCGGGTGGCGACGTTATGTCGCCCACGCATGTCGCAAAGGCGGCATCTCTTCTCGGTCCCGGTCATTTCATCGTGGCCTATGGACCAACCGAGAACACGACCTTCACCACGACTTTCTCGGCGCCACCGGATATGGCGGCCGATACGCCAGTGCCAATCGGCTGGCCGATCGCGGGCGCGGTTTTGCGGATTCTCGATGACGAAATGCGCCTTGTCCCCGAAGGCTCGGCGGGGCAGCTTTATGTTGGCGGAAATGGGCTCGCGCTCGGTTATCTTAACGCTCCCGAGCTCACGCAAGAAAAATTCGTCGAGGATCCTTTCGCGGATGATCCGGCGCAGCGGCTTTACCGCACCGGTGACCTGGCGCGGCGCGACGAAACGGGCCTGCTGCATTTTCTCGGCCGCATGGATAATCAGTTCAAGATGAACGGCTACAGAATAGAGCCAGAGCACGTTGAAACCGTGCTGCGGCGGCACCTCCCGGTCACCGACATCGCGGTCGTCGCTTGCGCCTTGACCAATGGCGCCAAGCATTTGGTCGCCTTCGTGGTTCCGCTCCCCGGCGCTTCCCTTTCCGGCGCCGCATTCCGGGATGCCGCCACCCGCTATTTGCCGCCGCATATGATCCCGGCGCGCCTGGAGACGGTCAATGCTTTCCCGCTTACCGGTACAGGCAAGATCGACCGCCTCGCCCTGAGCCGCGTGGCCGCGAACGCGCGGGCCCAAAAATCGTCGACTGCTCAGTACGCCAACCCGATCGAGGCCGCGCTAGCCGATTTGTGGCGCCATCACCTTCAGCTGGAAACCGTCGATGTCGACCAAAACTTTTTCGACCTCGGCGGCAGCTCGCTCCAGCTCCTTGGCGTCCATGCCGACATCGACCGGCTTTTCCCGGGACAGATTTCGATCCAGGATTTGTTCGATCTACCGACGATCCGCCTTCTGCACGGCCGGCTGTCCGGAGCACCAGCGGCCGATGCCACCGCTCAAGCCTCGGCGCGCGCGGCACTCCAACGGCGCGCGCGCCACCGCGCCCGTTCGTCCATCGTCCCCCCAAACTCGGCCACAGGCAATTAATGTCCGCCCAAGATGCTCTTCCCGCCATAGCCGTGATCGGCATGGCCGGCCGCTTTCCTGGCGCGCCGGCGCTCGACGCGTTCTGGGACAATCTCCGGCGCGGCGTGGAATCCATCACCCATTTTCCTCCCGACGAGCTGGAGGACGCCCACGGCCGTTCGGTGCAAGACCAGCCTGGCTATGTGCGCGCAAGATCGATTTTGGATGGAGTCGAGCTGTTCGATGCCGGCTTCTTCAATTTCCTGCCGCGCGAGGCGGAGCTAACCGACCCTCAACAAAGGGTCTTTCTGGAAATCGCCTGGGAGGCTCTGGAAAGCGCCGGTTACGACCCCGCCGCCTTTCCCGGAGA
>DATBYR010000222.1:0-2473 GCA_036513565.1 Methylocella sp.
ACTGGCCGATTTCGTACCGCAGTTGATGTGGCTAGCGAACCCTGACGGATGGATCTACTGGTATAATAAGAGGTGTTACGATTACACCGGGACAACAGCCGAGCAGATAGCAGGCTGGGGCTGGCAAGTCGTGATTGATCCCGATTCATTGCCGGCGGTGATGGAAGGCTGGTCGCGAGCCATCGAGAATCGCGAGCCATTCGAAATGGTGTTTCCGCTCAAGGCGGCCGATGGAAGCTTCCATCCGTTCCTGTCGCGTGTTCAACCGCTAAAAGACGATCAAGGCAGAGTCCTACGATGGTTTGGCACGAACACGGACATCTCCGAGCAAAAGCGAGCGGAAGAGCGCCTTCAGCTCCTTCTCAACGAGCTCAATCATCGGGTGAAGAATACCCTTTCGACTGTCTCGGCGATTGCAAGCCTATCATTGCGGGAATTGCCGAGGGAAAATATCGAGACGTTCCATGACCGCCTTGTGGCGCTATCGCGCGCACACGATTTGCTCACCCGGAGAAATTGGGAGGCCACGGACCTGCGTGAGATCGTCCGCCAATCGCTCGCTCCCCTTTGTGCAATGTGGCCTGATGACCGGCTCGCGATTGAAGGACCTGCCGTGCTCATTCCGGCCGACCGGGCTGCCTCGTGGTCGATGGCGCTCCATGAACTTTGCACGAATGCGCTCAAACATGGCGCTTTTAAAACGGACGTTGGCCAGGTCAATATCGAATGGGGTGCGCCGGAGCAAGGACGACTGCGCTTTCGCTGGAGCGAGCATGGAGGCCCTCCCGTTACCATACCCAGGCACCGGGGCTTTGGCTCTCGCCTCATCGAAAGCTTGGGGCGCGAACTGGCGGGCAGCGCAGAAATCCTGTTCGAGCCTGGCGGGCTGATTTGCACGATCAATGCCCCGATACAAACGCCCGCAAGCGTGTAGGACGCTCGTGTTAACGCGCTTGCTGCAATGCGCCGCGCGGCCTAGCGTGCTTCGATGCGAAGGCGTTGCCGTGGAGGATCAAGGGACGATGCGGCCCGAGGAAAGCGACCCCATGTCTTGCGCTTTTTATGAAGCGCGCGCCGCATTGGAACGCGGCGAGGTGCCGGTCGGGGCCGTGATCGTCCGCGATGGCGCAATAATTTCGCGCGCGGGCAATCAGACCTTGCGGGACAAGGATCCAACCGCGCACGCGGAGGTTCTGGCGATTCGCCGGGCGTGCCACGCCGAAGCGTCCGAAAGGCTCTCCGGCTGCGATCTTTACGTAACGCTGGAGCCTTGCGCCATGTGCGCGGCGGCGATTTCCTTCGCCCGGCTGCGGCGCCTCTATTTTGCAGCGCCGGACCCAAAGGGCGGCGCGGTCGAGCACGGCCCGCGTTTTTTCGCGCAACCACCCTGTCATCATGTGCCGGAAATCTACGGCGGCATCCGTGGAAGCGAAGCCGCCAGCATGTTGACCTCTTTTTTCATGGCGCGCCGATGAATGTTTTTAAAAAGGGCGTGCATATTCCCTCGCCGATTCTAACTCGTGCAATGCGGATGCCCCGCGCAGACTTATTGCAATATGACATCGGCTGTCGCACTTGACAGCCGAACGGGGGAACACCTAAACGATTGGCAGTCCGGGCCCACCGCCGCATGACCGTCAAGCCAAAGCTGCATGTCCTTCTCTGCGCACCCCGCGGTTTCTGCGCCGGAGTCGTGCGCGCGATCGATGCCGTGGAGGAAGCGCTCCGGATCCATGGCGCGCCCGTCTATGTCCGTCACGAGATCGTGCATAATAAATATGTCGTCGAGGGGCTAAAGGCCAAGGGTGCGATTTTCGTCGAGGAGCTCGACGAGGTGCCCGATACGGAACAGCCGGTGATCTTTTCCGCGCATGGCGTGCCAAAGGCGATTCTGGGAGATGCCGACGCACGCAAAATCTTCGCGATCGACGCCACCTGCCCGCTGGTTACCAAGGTCCATCGCGAGGCCGAACTGCATCATCGCCAAGGCCGCCAAGTCCTCCTCGTCGGCCATGCCGGACATCCGGAGGTCGTCGGCACCTTGGGGCAATTGCCGAGCGATTCTATCGTTTTGGTTCAGACTCCGGAGGAAGTCGAAATTTTCCGTCCAAGGGACGAGAATAATCTGGCCTATGTTACCCAGACGACGCTCTCGGTCGATGACACGCGCGCGATGGTCGCGGCGCTGACGCGGCGGTTTCCCAGTATCGTTGGACCGCATCGCGAGGATATTTGCTACGCGACGACCAACCGGCAGGAGGCCGTCAAGCGCGTGGCGCCGACTGTCGATGCTTTGCTCGTCGTCGGCTCTTCCAATTCGTCGAATTCGCAAAGGTTGAAGGAAGTGGCCGAACGCGCGGGATGCAAGCTCGCCCGTCTCGTTCTGCGCGCGGAGGACGTCGAATGGGATTTGTTCAGCAATATTTCCTCGCTCGGAATCACGGCTGGCGCCTCGGCGCCCGAAATTCTCGTC
>DATBYR010000223.1:0-18045 GCA_036513565.1 Methylocella sp.
TTCAACCAAATCTATGAGCAATATAAGAAAGCACCCGAGGTGACGCGCGAAAGACTCTATCTCGAGACCATGGAGCGTGTCCTCGCCGGGATGGACAAGATCATTCTCGATCAGAGCGGTGGGCAAGGCCAGGGGGTGGTTCCTTATTTGCCGCTTGGGCCCTTGACGCCGCGGGCGGGCCAAGGAGAGCGCAAGTGAAGGGCGCGGCCACGTTCGGCGCGATCGCCGCCATTATCGTCATCCTGGCCGTCGCGCTGGCCTCGGTGTTCACCGTGGACCAGACCGAACAGGCAATAGTGTTGCGTTTCGGCGAGCCGGTCGCCGGGCGCGGTCTCATCACCACGCCGGGTCTTCATTTCAAATACCCCTTCATCGAGAATGTCGTTTTTCTCGACAATCGCATCCTCGTTGTCGAGGCGCCGAAACAGGAGGTGCTCGCGTCCGACAATAACCGGCTCGACGTCGATTCCTTCCTGCGCTACCGGATCGTCGATCCGCTCAAATTCTATCAGACGGTTGGCTCGCCCGAGCGGGCGAACAGTCAGCTGGGCTTCATCTTGAACTCGGCGGTGCGCCGGGTGCTCAGTGAGGCGGACATGACCCAAATTGTGCGCGACAACCGCGCCGATCTCATGATCAAGATCCGCGAACAGGTGAACCAGGAAGGCGGCCGCCTCGGGATCGCCGCCGTCGATGTGAGAATCCGCCGCGCCGATCTGCCGCGGCAGATTTCCGAAAAGGTTTTTAGCCGCATGCAGAGCGAGCGAGCGCGCGAGGCGGCGCAATATCGCGCTCAAGGCTCCCAGCAGGCACAGACCATCACCGCCAATGCCGACCGCGAGGTCGTCGTGACACTTGGAAACGCGCGGCGCGAGGCCGACCAGACGCGCGGCGCGGGCGACGCGGACAGGAATCGGATTTTCGCCGACGCCTTCGGCAAGGACCCCGATTTTTTTGCCTTCTATCGTTCAATGCAAGCCTATGAGGCCGGCTTGAAAGGCGGCGACACGCGGATGGTCATGAGCCCGAAATCGGATTTCTTCCGTTTCTTCGGCACGCCCAATGGACAGCCGGCCGCGGCGCCCGCCACGAGCCGCTGATAGCGTTCGATCCAGACACGCGCGAAATTGGATCGAATAGTCCCCTGCGTCCGCGATCCGGCGTTTGTCCGGAGCGCAGGTGAGAACAAGAGACGGCAGAGGGTGGCGACTTTACGCATTCCTTCGCTCGGGACGATCCTTTCGATCTCGACGGCCAACTCAGCGAGGACGAAAAGCTTGTGCGCGACTCTAGCAAAGCGCGGTGCGACAAAGAAAGTTGACACAAAGTTTGAGGTTCGGCCCCGGAGTGTTTATCGTGCTCTTTGACCCGCGAAGGGGAAGATATCGAACCCTCCAGGATTCAGTGACCGGAACTCGAACTCGAAGTTCATCCGCATTTCTCATCGTGCTCCTATCCATGCTGCAGTCGCCCGCCGCAAGAGCGGAAGAGACGGCTGTGACGATGGTTCCCGGACGTCCGGATGCGAGCTTTACGCTCCGTACCGGTATTGCCGAAGGCAAGATGGTTTATATCGGCAAGGGCGGAGCAATCGACGGACAGGTCAACCCCACCTTGGTGGTGCACGAGGGCGGCATCGTCCAGGTCACGCTAGTCAACGGCGAGGGGGCCGAACACGATATTGTCTTCCCCGACGTTCATGCGAGGTCGCAACGGGTGGCCGGACCGGGTGCCAGCAGTACCCTCGTCTTCCATGCGATTGACATTGGCAGCTTTGCGTATTTTTGCACGGTCCCAGGCCATCGCGAAGCCGGCATGGAAGGCCTGCTCACGGTCGAGGCGGCCTTGCCCAAAGCCGCTCGGAGCGGCGTGAGCATCTCGCGCGATCCGAGTGACCTGCCGCCGCCCGTCGGCGCGCGCGAACCGGCGACGGTCCGTTTCGAGCTCGAGGCGATCGAACGGGGCGGCCGCCTTGCTGATAACGCCACGTACGAATACTGGATGTTCAACGGCAAAGTACCAGGGCCATTTCTGCGGGTACGAGTTGGGGACACGGTGATCGTAACCCTGAAGAACGCCGCAAACAGCGTGATGCCACACAACGTTGATCTGCATGCCGTCCATGGTCCGGGTGGCGGCGGGGCCGCGACCGAGGCGGCGCCGGGGGAGACAAAGGCTTTCACCTTCAAGGCATTGACCGAAGGGTTATATGTCTATCATTGCGCCGTGCCTATGGCCTCGAACCACATTTCCAACGGCATGTATGGGTTGATTCTGGTCGAGCCGGCCGGTGGCCTGCCAAAGGTCGACCGGGAATTCTATGTCATGCAAGGCGAACTCTACACAACCGGACCCTATGGTCAAAGCGGCGCGCAGGAGTTCAGCTACGACAAGCTCATGGACGAGCATCCCGAGTACTTCGTCCTCAATGGCGCCGTCGGTGCACTCACCAAGGAGCACCCGCTGCGGGCCAAGACCGGCGAGACCATTCGCGTGTATTTTGGGGTTGGTGGTCCGAACTTTATTTCTTCGTTTCACATCATCGGGACGACCTTCGAACGGGTTTACGCGGCGGGCAGCTTCGGCAGTCCGCCGCTCACCGGCGTCCAGACCGTCACGGTGGCCCCCGGCAGCGCGGCCGTGATCGACCTCTCCTTACCGGTGCCGGGACGCTTCCTCCTGGTCGATCATGCTCTCACCCGCATGGAGCGGGGGCTTGCCGGCGCTCTCATCGTAGACGGGCCGCCGGCTCCAGAAATCTACCGTGCGGGCGACGGCAGCAAGGCGACTGTGTCGCCAGCCAAAGCGTCCAAGCCTCGAAAGCACCACGGGGCTTGAAGCATTTTGTCACTGCGCCGGCACCGGCTCGAAAGCGGGGCCTTACGGTTGATTGCGGCCGCGGGCTGCCGCCATGAGTCACACCATGAACAAGGTTTCCCAAGTCACCTTTGCGTTTTGGGTCATGAAGATTGCCGCGACGACTCTGGGCGAGACGGGCGGCGACCTTCTGTCGATGACACTGAATTTGGGCTACGTTATTAGCACCGTCATTTTTTTCGGAGTTTTCATCATTACTCTCGTGGCGCAAGTTGCTTCGCACTCATACCACCCATTCCTCTATTGGGCCGTCATCATTTCGACCACGACAGCCGGCACAACAATGTCAGACTATTTGGATCGCACGGCTGGTCTTGGGTATGTAAAGGGCTCGCTCGTGTTGGTGACCATCCTGGTGTGCATTCTCGCACTGTGGCGGTTCACCTTGGGCTCCGTATCGGTCAACAACATTACAAAACCAAACGTTGAAATTTTTTATTGGACAACAATTCTCTTTTCAAACACGCTCGGTACCGCCCTGGGCGATTTCCTGGCCGATAGTTCGGGCCTCGGATACGAAGGTGGCGCGCTTGTGATCGCTGCTTTGCTGGCGATCATCGTAACCGCTTACGTGGTCACGGATGTCTCTCGCACGCTCTTGTTTTGGCTGGCCTTCATCTAACGCGACCGCTTGGCGCGACGTTGGGTGACCTGCTTACCAAAACGCATCAGAAAGGCGGCCTCGATCTGAGTACGATCGGCTCTTCCTTGGTCCTCGCATGTTTCCTCATAGGCTGCATTCTGGTGACAAACAGACCCCGGCCCGGCGACGCCGGACGAAAAGACCCCCGACGATGATCGATTTGTATTATTGGACCACCCCCAATGGACACAAAATCACGCTCTTCCTGGAAGAGGCGGGACTCCCCTACACGATCCATCCGGTCAATCTAAGCCGGGGGGATCAGTTCAAGCCGGAATTTCTGGCGATTTCGCCCAATAACCGCATTCCGGCAATCATTGACAACGATCCACGCGACGGCGGCGCGCCGGTGGCCGTTTTCGAATCCGGCGCGATCCTCGTCTATCTCGCCGAGAAAACCGGGAGATTTCTCGCGCCTGATTTGCGCGGCCGGATGGAAGCGCTCGAATGGCTCTTCTGGCAGGTCGGCGCCCTTGGCCCGATGGCCGGCCAGAACCATCATTTCAAGCAATACGCCCCCGAAAAGCTAAAGTATGCGATCGAACGCTATCAAAACGAAACCAACCGTCTCTATGGCGTCCTCAATAAACGCCTAGCGGACCGCGCCTTTGTGGCGGGGGATTATTCGATCGCCGACATGGCGGCCTATCCTTGGATTGTCCCGCACGAAAACCAAGGCCAGAAGCTCGACGATTTTTTGCATCTGAAGCGTTGGTTCGCGGCGATAGAAGCGCGGCCCGCGACGCGGCGCGCCTATGCCATCGCGGCCGGAATCAATACAGCGCCAATCGCCGCCGACGAGGAGTCGCGCAAAATCCTGTTCGGCCAGACAGCGGCGAATGTGAAATAAGGTTTTTCCGCCACGCTGCGGCAACAAGCCTTTTGGGTTGCTATATTTCCTGAATTTGCCGCCTTATATCAATCTCCCAAACTCGCCTTGGCCGGCCCGCGCCGCGCTACACGGCGACAGGCGAGGAAACGCTTGGCCTTGAGCCGCGCGGGTCCACATTGGAGACCGGACGGAATGTCGGGACATAGCCAGTTCAAAAACATCATGCACAAAAAGGGCAAGCAGGATGCGATCCGCTCCAAGCTGTTTTCCAAGCTCGCCCGCGAAATTACCGTTGCCGCGAAATTGGGCCTGCCCGATCCGGGCATGAACGCACGGCTGCGGGCCGCCGTCCTAGCCGCCCGCGCGGAAAACATGCCGAAGGACAATATCGAGCGCGCCATCAAGAAGGCCTCCGCCGCCGACGCCGAGACTTACGACGAAGTTCGCTATGAAGGCTATGCGCCGGGCGGCGTCGCCGTCATCGTCGAGGCGCTGACCGGCAATCGTAATCGGACAGCGGGCGAGGTGCGCTCTTATTTCGTCAAGTCCGGCGGCTCGCTCGCCGAGACCGGCGCGGTGTCCTTCCTGTTCGATCATGTCGGCGTTGTTGAGTTTCCGGCGAAGGCCGCTTCGGAAGACGCCATGATGGAGGCGGCGATCGAAGCAGGAGCCGATGACGTCCAATCGAGCGACGCCTGCCACGAGGTCATCACCGCGCTCGAATGCCTGCGCGAGGTCGCGCAAGAGCTCGAGTCGAAATTCGGCGAGCCGCGCAAGGCGAGCCTGATTTGGAGGCCGCAAAATACGATCAGCGTCGACGACGATGCCGGCGAAAAGATCTTGCGCCTCGTCGGCATGCTCGAAGACAATGACGACGTGCAAAACGTCTATGCTAATTTCGAAGTTTCCGACGCACTCGTGGCGAAGTTCGCCGGTTCATAGCGATTGTCTGGAGTGCGGGCGCTGCGGGCCGGGCAGTTACGGCATCCCTATCCCCTCTCACGCCGTGGCTTTTTCCGGGATCGTGTCCTCCGGAAGGCCGCTTTTCGCCGGCCCTACTTCGGGGACGGCCTCGGTGGAACCACCTCCCGCGCGAATGATCGCGGCGCCGATTTCATTGATTTTGTGCCGCAAAATTTCATTCTCCTCCCGTTGCATGAGGGCCGCGTCGACGTCTTGCGGAGGCAGCGTAGCCCGCAGCGCGGCGAGCTCCTGCGTGAGACCGGCGCACATCTTGCGGGCCGCATCGAGCGCATCCTGCGAGGCCGCATGGGCGCTACGCAGCCGCTCGATTTTTTCGAGATAGCCGAGCTCGGTCGCGCGGGCCGTTTCGGCTTGCAGCATGCGGTGCCGGATCAAGTCCTTTTCCCGTTTGACAGCGGCTTCCAAGGCCTCTTCGCGATCCGCGACCCTGGCCGCCGCGGTTTTGAGGGTGAGCTGATCGGCTTGATGCTGAAGCCGCAGGGTCGAAAGCTCCCCTTCGAGAAGCTCGACCTTGCGGGTTTGCGCCGCGAGCGCTTGGCCCTGCCGCGCCATACTGGCCTCGAGCGCCGCCAAAGCGTCCCGCTGCTTGGCGGCGAGCGCCTGCGCCTCCTCGAACCTGGCCGCGAGCTCGTTGATTTGAGCGTCCTTGCGCGCAATGAGTCCGCTTGTGTCGTAACATTCCTTTGCCGTGGCGGCGAGTTCGGCCGAGGTCTCCGCCAGGGCGCGTTGAAGCGCGGCAAGTTCGGCGCCGCCTTCATGGTCTTGCTGGGAAAGGGCGCGCAAATCGGCGTCTTGAGCGGCGATGATCGCCGCGCGGCGTCCGAGTTCGGCCATATCGGCGGCATGAACGAGGTTGAGGGCTTCCGCCTTTTGCTCGAGCCGCCTGCGTTCGACCACGAATTCGGCCCGCAACAGATCGCGCCCGGCGACGATTTCCTCTGGCGAAAGCGGGAGTTGCATTTCGAGCCGCCGTGTTGACAACCTTATGGCGCGCCGCCAAAACGCTGGAGCGGTCGCGAGAGCGATAAGGCCCGCGACCAAAAACCCAAGCGCGAATAGCATTGCCTGTTCAATCACACCGCTGCCTATTCAATCTGACGGATAGCCGGCCGATAAGCGAAACGCGAACCCGCCAATTTGATGACGAAATGTCTGTTCGGTCCTTTTCTATACCCAAACTGGCATGATTAGAAAACGCTTTGGTCCGCGCAAGTGCCGGCGAAACGAAGCTGCGAATTGGCTTCACCCCTCGTCTCAGGATGCCCGCGCAGAAAGCACGGATTGCCTTTGGGGTCCATTGCCGCCAAACAGTTAACTTGCAGTCGCGGCGGATCTTACATAGCTTGAGTTTGGGAGTTCCGGCGCGGATTTATAAGGACCGGTCGTTGGCGGCACTCCTCATTGCTTGCTTTGCTGTGGCACGCCGCGGTTGCGCAAGCCAGCTTAAACTGTCGGGTTTTCCCGCAACGGTTGCCTCGAATAGGCCGCGATCGCGAATTGAACTCAATAGGCCAAAAGGCAAGGTCATAAGCTGACAAGATTAAACATGATTCGCGCCGGGAAAAACCCTCATCGAGGCTTATGTGTCGCCGCGCACTGGACTCCATCGCGCTGCCCGCCTGGCGGTGTGGAACGTGAGCGCGTCACAACTTGCATTATTGTTGTGCTGCATGTGGCGGCACATGACCGGGAGCTTCGATGATGTTCGCAAACTTTTGCTATCTAATTTTGGGTTTGGGGGCGACACTGGTCGGAACCCTGTCGCTCGGGTTCGGCGTGGACTGTTGGGTTACGTCGTTTGTTATTGGATTCGCTAATGTGTATTCTATGGCGTGCTCCTGGAATGCGCAAAACGCAGCGTTCAGACGTGCCCCAAGCCGAAGCCAAAGTCGCTTTTTGAACTTCCGGATCGAACTTGGAGTTTGCTTCAATTATTGTTTCTCTCCGCCGCCTTGATATCCGCCTTTGCGAATTTGTACATCAAGTCAAAAGAAATACAACATGTTGTAATGGACAAGAGTCAACCGCCCGCTAGCGGAAAAACTTGCAAAGACGATGAATCGTTGCCGGTTGGCTATCTTAACAACAAATGCGATGCATTATATTTCATCGTTGTCACAATAACAACACTTGGATATGGGGATTACGCTCCAGCGAGTCCACAAGCGCGCCGTATTGTGGTTTGGGAGCTCGTTAGCGGAGTGCTTATTTTATTATTCGTATTTCCACTCGTGGTATCCAGAATTCGGATTTTTGAGTTCGTTTTAACAATGCATTCAAACTTCACGTTTCGCGGCACCTTCGACTAGCCGCGGCTTCGCACGGTTTCCTTGTGGAGGCAGCCCCTAACCCCCGCAACCCCTCGCGGACGGTTTTTTAATTCTCGTGAAGTCAAGGCCGGTGCATATTCATGCCTGCGGTGTCAAAACGGGTTCCAGGTCGAGGTTTGGGTGAATTTCAGATAGCTGACGTTAAGCCCCAGGCGCGCGCCGATCCCGGAGCGGATCGGAACCACAAAGACATCGTCGTTGGCGAGCGCCGTCATGCCAAAGCCGCCGACGAGATAGGCCGAGCCGTCGACCCCGCCGAACCGGCGAAAGATCGCAGCCGTGGAAGGCAGATTATAGACAAGCATCATGGTGCGATCGCCGTCGGCTCCGGCATCGAAGCCCAGCGATGGACCTTGCCAAAATACCTTCAGATCGCCGGCGTTGCGGGTATACATCACGCCCTCGCCATAGCGCAGCCCGCCGATGAAGGCGCCGCCCGCCTCCTGGCCCAGCACATAGCCATTGGGCTTGCCCCAGCGCTTTGTCGCGGCCTCGACAATCTCGGCAAGTCCGCGCGAGACCGATCCAAAGAAACGATGGCCGCTGGCGACGATCTCGTTCGACGAGAATTCGCCCGGCCGTCCGTTCGAGGGGCCAGGGTCCGCCAACACAGCTTTCGCCCGGAGAACCGGGATGCCCACGGCGAGAGCCGCCAGCGTCAGCGTCATTTCCCTTCGCGATTGCATGGTCAAATCCTCCGTTCAATCTTCCGCGAACCGGGCATTTCGTGAAACTTTGAAGGAATAGCGTTAACGAAGAATTGACGCCCGTCAGGGTTTTATTATGGCTTTATCAAGGCGACGCTGTGCCCGGTTGCCCGCCCAATTCGTGCGGTGGGCTTACGAAGCACGAAAAATGGCCGCCTTTGGATCGCCCAAGGCGATAAAAGGCCCATTTCTGAATTGCGCTTCGGCTTTTCCATATCGCAATGGGAGCCGCACTTCATCGCGAACGATCCCGCCCGCCGCGCGCAACACAGCGTCCCCCGCCGCCGTGTCCCATTCCATGGTTTGACCGAAACGCGGATAGACGTCGGCTTGGCCTTCGGCAATCACACAGAATTTGAGTGCGGAACCTGCTAACCGCCGCTCCTTGACGGGGAGTTTTCCGAGAAAAGCCTCGGTCGCCGGGTCGGCGTGGGAGCGGCTCACGAGGGCTGTCAACCCTTGCTGTGGCGCCGGCCGCGGATGAATGGCCCGGCGCTCTTCAGGTGGCGGCAGCGCCGCGCCCGGCGCGACCTCACAGGTACTGGCGGTGATCCCGCCGATCCAGAGTTGTCCAAACGCCGGAGCGTAAACCACGCCGGCACGCGGCGCCGAATCGACGATCAGCCCTATATTTATGGTGAACTCGCCATTATGGCTCAGAAATTCGCGCGTCCCATCGACCGGATCGACCAGGATGAAAGTTTGGCCCGCAACGATCTTCTCGCCTCTTGAAGCCGCTTCCTCGGCGAGTACCGGAAGATTAGGCAACTGCATCGCGAGGCGTTTCAGGATAATGGCTTCGGCCGCTTCGTCGGCGTCGCAGACGGGACTCCCATCCAGCTTGCGCCTGGCGCGGCTGTCGCCCACATAGACGGCCATCACCGCGACGGCAGCTTCGAGCGCGATTTCGGCGAAAATCTCCGCTATTGCATCACGATCGATGGTCTGTTTCAGGTCGATTTCTCTGTCTTTCACGAAATTGCTACTCCATTTCACGGATTTCGACGGCCCGGAAAGGCGTGCCGGAAACGTTTGTCCCGCGGCAATTTGCCATTGCCGCGGTGAGATCCAAGGCCGTTGAGGGCTGCTTGCGCGGGCGGCCCGAATCGCGCGCGTTACGACGATTTGTTAATCTATAATTCGCAGATTGGAATTGTCAGCCTTGACGCGTGGACGCGGCAGCGCTTCACTTCGGAGTGTGACGTTTCGTGTTATTTTGATGCCCCCGCCGCAAAAGCTCCCGGCATTTCAATTGGCGCAATTCTGGAGCGCGCAGCCTAGTCTACACTGCTTGAAGGGACTTTGCCCTTGAATGGACGAATCATGACGGTGTTTACCCTCGACCCCCTCGATCTCGCCGCGCTTCTTTGCTCCCGCGTCTGTCATGATGTGATCGGCCCGGTTGGCGCCATTATCAATGGCCTTGAGATGCTCGACGAGGAGCAAGACGCGGAAATGCGCGGTTTTGCGCTTGAACTCATCAAGAAAAGCGCCGGGCAGGCCTCGGCGCGCCTGCAATTTTGCCGGCTGGCTTTCGGGGCCGCCGGTTCGGCCGGGGCTTCGATCGATACCGGCGATGCGGCAACGGTCGCGCGCGGCCTCTTTGGCGGCGAGCGGACGGAACTCGAATGGAATGTCCCTCCTCTTCGAATGCCAAAGAACCAAGTTAAGCTAATCCTGAATCTGTGTCTGATCGCCGCCACGGCAATTCCACGCGGCGGCATCATCGAGGTTACGCTGAGCGGAGCTGCGGAAACGGCGCGGATCAAGGTCGCGGCCAAGGGCATGAATGCAAAGCTGGCTGGGCACCTGCCGCTTCTCCTCGCCGGAACGCCAGATCATCCTCCGGCCGGCCCGCAGGACGTTCAGGCATTTTATGCGGGCCTCGTCGCCAAGGCCGCGAACATGACGTTGACTGTCGCGGCGGCTTGCGATCTCGTCACGATCGAAGGCGAGCCTCTTACTGCCGAGGTCATCGCCGAGCCAGTCGCGCTGTAGGCCGTGCGGAAATTTTCACGCCAACCGGATGGATCGCAAGGCGGCGGAATGAAATCGGCGAATGCCCGCACGTCGCCGAGCCTATCTCGCAGAGGACGGAGTTGCTTTGTATCGGTCTTACCGCCGCGCTTCTAACGATTTCCACACGGCAGCAACCGCCTGGGCTACAGTGAGGGCGCAGGTCTGATCGAGCGACCATGGACGGGCGCTTAGACCACCCTTCTTGATCGAAAGGCGCGCCAGCGAACATCGCCGGCCTATCGAGCGCAGTTTTGCCTTCAGGAGATAGTCAGGACGGGGAAGGGGTGCGAAGCTTAAGGCCGGCACATCGATATCGCCGGACAAAAGAAAGCACCCGCCGGGGAGGATTCGGCGGGCGCTTCTGACCGGCGAGGGGGCGCAAGTGCGACCACGGCCCCGCCGTTGCCATCGAGCTTTGACCGTTACCTCCTTTCTTTAACTGAGCTGTGAGCCGTTTAACTGCGAACCGTGACCGAACTTGTAACGAAACTATGCCCATTCCACGGCGACGGCTGTGCAGAATTGCTCACATCAAAAGATCCGCGGATCTTATCCACATGCCCGCGCGACAAAATGAGCATGCTTAAATCTCGATATGCGGCTCGTCGTGCAGAACGACATTCAACAATGAACTGTGGACTTCGATGCCGCCGTTGCCACCGTTGTAGTCAATGAAGCCGAGTTTTCGAAATTTGTTCATGAAGAAACTCACCCGGGACCGGGTCGTTCCGATCATATCCGCAAGCGTCTCCTGGCTGATTTTCGCGAGGATCGGCTCCGGTTTGTCTTCCTTGCCAAAGTTCGCCAACAGCAGGAGCAGCCGGGCAAGCCGTTTTTCGCTCGAATTGAACAGCTGATCGACGAGGTCTGCCTCGACGCGGATGGCCCGGGCCAGAAGATGGGCAATGAAAATCCCGGCGAACGCTGGCTCCTGACGGATCACGCGGACAATCGCCGCTTTTTCCAGCCGCACGATGACGGAGTCCGTCATCGTCTCGGCCGTCGCTATGCGCTGCGCCTGCCCGGCAAGACATCCTTCACCGAAGAAATCGTTCGTTTCTAGAATTGCGACAACTGCTTCCTTGCCTTGCTCCGAAACGACGGTGAGCTTCACTTTGCCGCTCTCGATGTAGAAGACCGCATCCGCAGGGTCTCCCTGCGACATGACGATCTGGTCCTTGCGGTACTCCCCAATGCTGCGACCCTCGCCAACCACGGCGAGAAAGGATTTCGGATCGAACGAAGGCCGGCTTTTGGTTGCCATGACACACCTCCTGTGCCGTGAGTCTCTGGAGCGTGAACCTTGACTATTATCATATATTATCATAATTTTCGCGGCTGAACTGAGCTATTTTGAACAGATCGGCGCTTGGTTGTCTGCTATTTCAGCTCTAAGAGCTAGGGAAAAGCTCAAGGAAGCGCTTTGATATCAGGCAACAAAATCCAATTGCTGCGGCATAGTCAATAACGCCATCGAGGCGACGTCGCGTGGCCATCCTTGCAATCGCGAGCGTGCTGCTTGGGACAGTCTTCGGACGGTTTTTCAAGGTTTGGGTTCTTGTTCCGGCGTGCACGCTGACCTTCGCAATCGTTTTTGCCAGTTCCGCCTATTACGAACATCGTCTGCTGAGCGCGCTACTCGAATACACCCTGATTGCGACGTGCCTGCAAGTCGGCTACGTGTCCGGCCTTCTTTCATACCTCATCCGCGACGGGTGGCGACGCCTCAAGATACCCCGCGAATCGTCGCATCCGGCGGCGACACGGCACCGGCAACTTTTTTAAACGCGCTGCCCCAGTGATAGGAAATAGGCATCGCGGCGGCGTGCTTCGATCCTTGCCAATCTTGGACCGACGGGGAGTGTTCAATTTTGCTCAGACCCCACGCGCGACCCTGACTAATTTGAGCAACCATCGGCGTCTCCTCCCGGGCAGTCTCGGGCGTCTTCAATGGCCCCCAATGCCCCAACGTCCGGTCCAGGACCCCGGCTAGACGGCACTGGCCGGGGTCTTTTATCCGGTGCTCTTGTGCGAAAAAATACCGTGATGGATAGCAAGCAAGGTTTCGCATTAACCTAAGCCCATTCCAGATGAAATCGGCCCCACACCCGATCCCGTCATTTCTGGCCTTGGCGCGATGCGGAACAAATGAACGGACCTTTGATCAAGGTCCGATCCAACGAATCATTGACTGAAGCGATCTATTTTCGGATGATTTTTCAAGAAGCCGCAGCCCGCGTTCGGAACCTCGCAGGTCTTTCCGCTCAGGCCTCGTCCTTCGAGACGGCCCTTTGGCTCGACACAGGACGAGGGGCTAGCAATCCGCTGTAGCCAAACCACCCCCTGTCCATCACCACCGTGACCTTCGCGGTTTTCACAGAAAAATCAACGCAAAACCTTGCGCGCGACAACGCGTTCGGACCGTAATCGGCGTTGCCGAATCATCCGGCATTTGGTTCTGCTTGTCGGCCCAGCAGGATTGGTTAACCAAAAGCTAGGAAGCTTTGTCGAATAATAGGCAATGATCCAAAGCCTTTTTCGCGGCACAAGGGCCGGGCCATGAAACTCACCAAGCTGCGCATCGCGGGCTTCAAGACCTTTGTCGAGCCGGCCGAGTTCCTGATCGAGCCGGGGCTGACCGGCATTGTCGGGCCGAACGGCTGCGGCAAGTCCAATCTGGTCGAGGCGCTGCGCTGGGTCATGGGCGAGAGTTCGTCGAAAAGCATGCGCGCGTCGGGCATGGACGACGTGATTTTTTCCGGCGGCGGCGACCGGCCCGCGCGCAACATGGCGGAGGTTGTCCTCTTCCTCGACAATAGCGATCGCTCGGCGCCCGCCGCCTTCAACGATGGCGAGATTATCGAGGTTTCCCGCCGCATCGAGCGCGAATCTGGCTCCACCTACCGGGTCAACGGACGCGAGGTGCGCGCCCGCGATGTTCAATTGCTGTTCGCCGACGCTTCGACCGGTGCGCGCTCGCCGTCCATGGTGCGGCAGGGCCAGATCGGCGAGATCATTGCCGCCAAGCCGCAGGACCGCCGCCGGATCATCGAGGAATCGGCGGGCATCGCGGGGCTCCATTCCCGCCGCCACGAAGCCGAGCTGCGTCTCAAGGCGGCGGAGGACAATCTCGTTCGCCTCGACGATATTTTGCGGCAGATCGATACCCAGGCCGAGAGCCTCAAGCGGCAGGCGCGCCAAGCGGCGCGCTACCGCGGTCTCGCGGGCGAGATCAGGCGCAACGAAGCCCTGCTTGCCCTGATCAGCCAGGGCCAGGCGGCGAGCGCGCTTCAATCGGCCGAAGCCAAACTCGAAGCCGATCTGCGGGACGTCGCGGAAAGAACCAGGGCCCAAGCCGAGGCTGCCCGGTGGCAAGCGATCGCCGCGCAGGAGTTGCCGGGATTGCGCGGCATCGAAGCCGAGGCTAGCAGCGAATTGCAAAGGCTCGTTGTTGCCCACGAGACGCTGGATGGAGAAGAAAGGCGCGCGAAAAGCCGCGCCGCCGAACTGGAACTTAGGATCGCGCAAACGGCGAGCGATATTTCACGGGAGGCCGCGCTGATCGAGGACGCGGCAGGCGCTCTCGCGCGGCTCGATCAGGAGGCAACCGAGCTTACTGGCAGCGGCGCGGACGATGCCGCGATCGAGGCCCTGCGTGAAAAGCTCGCGGATGCCGAAACGGCCCTCGCGATTACGGAAAAGACGCTCGCCGAGACGCAGGACACAAGGGCAGCGGTGGAGGCGCGGCGCGCGGCGCTAGAGGCGGCAATTGGGGAAGAAGCGGGCCGCGCGGCGCGGCTCGAAGGCGAAGTCGAAAAGGTGAGCGGGGAACGCGGCGCGCTTATTTCCGATTCCCCGGACGGCGCGCGGTTCGGGCTTTTGGAGGCGGCGCTCGACGAAGCCATCGCGGAAGCCAAAGCACGCGAAAACGAAATGGCCCTCGCCGAGACCCGCCATGCCGAGGCCGGTGCCGAAGAATTAAAAACCCGGGCTCCGATGGCCGAGGCCGAACGCAAGGCGCAAACCCTCGAAACGCAAGTCGCGACATTATCCAAATTGCTCAACGCCGGCACCGGCGGCTTTTGGCCTTCGCTCACCGAGGAGATTAGCGTCGCGAAGGGCTATGAGGCGGCGCTCGGCGCGGCGCTCGGCGACGATCTCGACGCCTCGACCAATCCGGCATCGCCCGCGCATTGGGCCCGCACCGATGCCGCGAACGATCCCGCGTTGCCGCCTGGCGTCGAAGCGCTCTCGAGCCTCGTCACGGCGCCAGCTCCTCTCGCGCGGCGGCTGAACCAGATCGGGGTTGTCCCGCGGGCGGAAGGAACCGTCTTGCGGACGGTGCTGAAACCTGGCCAAAGGCTGGTCTCGAGGGAAGGCGATCTGTGGCGCTGGGACGGTTTCACGCAAGCCGCCGAAGCCCCTACTTCCGCCGCGCGGCGTCTCGCCGAAAAAAACCGCCTCGGCGATCTCGCGATCGAAGCGGAAGCCGCGCGCGGCGCCGCAGGTGTCTTGAAAGCCGATGCCGAGCGAGCCCAAACCGCTCTTTCGGCCGCGGCCGCCACAGAAATCGGGGCACGCCAGGCGCACAAGGAAGCGCTGCGCAAGGTGGAGGCTGCCCGCGCGACAAAGGCCGCGGCCGAAAAGCACAAGGCCGCGACCGCCGCGCGGCTCTCGGCGCTCGAAGAAGCCCTCCTCCGCCTCGATGCCGCGCGCGACGAAGCCAGCGAAAAGCACACGCAAGCCAAAGCGGCGCTCGCCCAATTGGACGCCCCAGCGGAGCTGACCGCGCGGCTCGACGTGGCACGCGCGGCGGCGGCGCACGATCGCGCCGCGGTGGCCGATGCCAGCGCTGAATTGCAAACCCACCTGCGCGACGCCGGGACGCGCGCAAAGCGGTTGCGCGGCGTCGAGGAAGAGCGTCAATCCTGGCGTGCCCGCGGCGATCGCGCGGGCGGCCAAATCAGCGCGCTGGAAGCGCGGCGCGCGGAAGCCACGGAAGAGCTGCGAAGACTTGCCGAGGCGCCCGAGAAATTTCTTGCCATCCGGCAAACTCTGATGCGCCAAATTGAAGCGGCTGAGGAAGCGCGCAAGCAGGCGGCCGACAATCGTGCCGAGGCCGAGTCGCGTCTTGCCGGGGCCGATCGCGCCGCACGCGACGCGCTCGCCGCGATGAGCGCGGCGCGGGAAGAAAAAGCTCGCAGCGAGGCCAGGGTCGAAGCGGCGCGGGCGCGTCGTGGCGAGATCGCGCATATGATTGCGACCGAACTTGGTTGCACGGGGGCCGAGCTTTTTGGCCTCGCCCGTGTCGCGCCGGGAGACGGACTCCCACCCGCGGAGGAAGTCGAAAAGAGACTCGATGGTTTGAAAGACGACCGCGAGCGGCTTGGCGGTGTCAATCTGCGGGCAGAGGAAGAGTTGAGTGAAATCCTGGCCTCCAAGACCAATCTTTCCACCGAACATGCCGATCTGACAGAGGCAATCCGGGGGCTGCGCCAGGCGATTCAAAGTTTGAACAAGGAAGGCCGCGAGAGACTCCTTGGCGCGTTCGATGCCGTTCATGCGCATTTCAACGAGCTGTTCACCACGCTCTTCGGCGGCGGCTCGGCCGAGCTCCAACTGATCGAATCCGACGATCCGCTTGAAGCCGGGCTCGAAATCCTCGCCCGGCCGCCAGGGAAAAAGCCGCAGGTCATGACACTTCTGTCCGGCGGCGAACAGGCGCTGACCGCGCTGGCGTTGATCTTCGCGATCTTTCTTACCAATCCGGCGCCGGTTTGCGTTCTCGACGAAGTGGATGCGCCGCTCGACGACGCCAATGTCGAACGTTTTTGCGATCTTCTCGACAATATGCGCGGCAAGACCGAGACGCGCTTTCTCACCGTCACCCACAATCCGATCACCATGGCGCGGATGAACCGGCTGTTTGGCGTCACCATGGCCGAACGCGGCGTGAGCCAGCTCGTCAGCGTCGATCTCGAAGAGGCCGAGCGCTTCCGCGACACTGGTTGAGTGCGCCAAGCCGTCTCGCCTAGTGGGAATCCTTGGAGCCGTAATTCACATTAAATTTCAATAGCTTATATGCTAATGCCTTGGTCTTGACAGAGGCCGCAGCCACCCATATGGTGCGCCGCGCCCGCAAGCGCCTCACCTGTCCGGACATCCGCTTTCGCCCGATCGCGAGGAAGTCGCTTTCCTCGCTTTTTGCTTAGGAACGGCGTATAAATTTCTGCTTGAGTGCTTTTACGAGGTAGGTTGAGGGCGAACGGAAATGCCAAGCCGGGGAGCAAACGAGTGGCGGAGCGCGGCGAGCAGCAGGACAAAGATCAACGAGAGCAAGACGAACGGCGCGAAGATGAAAGCCACGAGCCCGAAAACGAAGGTTTGAGGGCGCGGCTCGACAAGCTGTCCAACGCGCTCGATGCGCAACGACGCGATGGGCGCAAGTCCTCGGGCGCAAGCGGCTTGGGGCAAGACGGCGCCGGTCCCTCCCCGGGATCGATTGGGAACGCGATGGGCCTCGCGTTCCGCGTCCTGAGCGAGTTCGTGGCGGCGGTGATCGTCGGCGCCTTCCTCGGATGGTGGATCGACCGCCTTGCCGGCACCACGCCGGCGTTTCTAGTAACCTTTCTCCTCATGGGAGCGGCGGCGGGATTTTGGAACGTCTACCGCATCGCCATGAAGCCTCCTGGTTCAAAGCGCCGATAGAGCTAATTCCATGAAACAACTTTAGATGCAGGGAAGACAAGACGTGGCCGAAGAACACACCATGGATCCAATCCATCAGTTCGTTATCAAGCCGATCGTCGGCCTGCATCCTTTCGGCATCGATGCCTCCTTCACCAATGCCTCTTTATTCATGGTAATCGTCGCTCTGGCCGCCGCCGCGCTGATGCTGCTGGGAACGAGGTCGCGCGCGCTCGTTCCCGGCCGGCTGCAGTCCATGGCGGAGATGGCATATGAATTCGTCGTGTCCACTGTGCACATGGGGGGCGGACACGATTGCATGCGTTTCTTTCCCTTCGTATTCACGCTGTTCATGTTCGTGTTGTTTTGCAACGTCATCGGATTGATCCCTTATACATTCTCGGTGACCAGTCAGATCGCGGTTACTGGCGCGCTTGCGCTGCTTGTCATTGGCATCGTTATTGTTTACGGCTTCCTGCACAATGGCGCGCGTTTCCTACGGCTATTCGTGCCTTCGGGAGTGCCGATCGCGTTGCTGCCCTTTCTGGTGCCAATCGAAATCATTTCGTTCCTTGCCCGGCCGGTCACCCTGTCGGTTCGTCTTTTCGCCAATATGCTCGCCGGACACATCACGCTCAAGGTGATGGGCGGTTTCGTCGTGAGCTTGCTTGGGGCCGGCGCCTTCGCGGTCGTCGCGCCATTGCCTTTCGTGGTGGCGATCGCGTTGACCGCATTCGAATTGCTCGTCGCCGTCCTCCAGGCTTATGTCTTCGCCATTCTCACTTGCGTCTATCTCAACGACGCAATTCATCCGGGCCACTGAACAAATATTTGAACAACAGACCGGTCGCCCATCATCGCAACCTTAAGGAGTACACAATGGAACCCGCAGCAGCCAGATTAATAGGCGCAGGTCTCGCCGCGATCGGTACGGGAGCAGCCGCGATAGGCGTTGGAATAATTTTT
>DATBYR010000224.1:0-11001 GCA_036513565.1 Methylocella sp.
CGCTTCGGCCCGGGTTTCCTGATGAGCTTCAGGCCCCAACCGCGCAAGGCGAAGCGCTTCTCGACCGTGGTCAACGGCACATTGGCGGCCTCGTAGAGGTAATGTGTAAGAGTCTGGATTTGATGGAAATCACAACTTGCCATTCATCTCTTGGCGGCGACCCCCGGGCTAGACCCGGGGGTGGCGAGTGGATCGATGTTGTCAATGATGCCCAGCACCGGCTGCGCCGGCGCGAGCCATAGCCCGTCGCCTGCGACGGGCGTCCTTCCGGACGCCCTTTTGGCTCGCGTCCTTGACAACATCGAGTCCACCTCGCCGATAATGCCCGCCGTTGAATGAATGACGTAATCTGACATTGACTGTTGGATCAAATCCAGACTTGTACACATAACGTAGCTCGCCGCATGAATGTTTAACGCGCTTCCCGGCCAAGTATCATTCCGTTCAAAATTTAATGTATTTAATCGACGCGGGACCCGTGTGATGAGCGGGAAAGATCCGGCGCCTGGTATCGACGAAAATGCCGGCCGCACGATTTTCCAACCTTTGCCTTCCCCTCGACCGGGCGGGACGCCCTATAGCTTTAACCGGTGGCCGGAACGCGCCGCGCGGACGAGCCCTGGTCTCAAGCCCCTCGACTTGGCCCGGCTTAGCCGCTGCTGCCCCGGTGGAGCCTGAGATCCATGCGGTGCGGCCTTTACGGAAAGCTCCCGGCCAAACGCGATTTCGTCGCGGTATCGGCGCCGAGACGATTCGTCCGCGTTTGGGAGTCGTGGATCGAGCAAGGCATGGCGGAAAGCCGCGCGTGCGTGCGCGAGGACGAATGGAAACGCGCCTTTAGCTCGGCCCCCATCTGGCGGTTCTGGCTCGGGCCTGCGCTTTGCGACGAGGCAGTCACCGGCGCCTTTATGCCGTCGATGGATACCCTGGGCCGGCTGTTTCCCCTCACTTTGATTGGCGTCGCGGGGAAAGGCGAAGCACTCTCGTCCCCCGACGTCGACCGCCGCGATTCCTGGTTCGAAGGGGTCGAGCGGTTTCTTCGTTCGACACGCGACGGGCATGCGTCGTTCGAGACAACTCTCGAGGCGCTCGGCGATCTCGGCGCATCGCTCGCGCAAGCAGAGGCGTCCAGACAAGGGGACACGCGGGTCACCTTTCGCGCAGCGGTCGTTGGCGGCGGCTTGTTCTCGCTCGCGCGGAATTTTGCCGCTTTGCGGGGCAAGCGGAATAACTCCCTGCCCGCGAAGGCGACATATTGGTGGACGCTCGGAGGCGATGGCCGCGAAGCCCTGGCGTGGACGCAAGATTCCATGCCGGATCCGGCCGTTTTCGGCGATATGATGACGCGCGGTTTCGAGAACCGGCCCGAGGCGTGCGCGCGACCGGAATGAGCTCATGAAGGACCACTTGCACAAATTCGCCAGCGGCGCCGCGACCGATATCGGCAAGGTGCGCTCGGAAAACGAGGACTCCTGTCTGCTCCTGCCGGAAATCGGCGTGTGGGCCGTCGCGGACGGGATGGGCGGTCATGAAGCCGGTTCGCTGGCGAGTGCCACTGTTGTCGACGCCTTACGCAAGGTTGCGGCGCCCGACTCGGTGAACACGCTCTTGGCGTGTTGCCGCGAGCGGCTCGCGAGCGCCAACCAGAGTCTCCTCCAAGTCTCCCGCGACAGAGGTGGAATGGTCATCGGCGCGACGGTTGCGGCTCTGCTCGCTTGCGAAGGCTATTATGCCTGCGTCTGGTCCGGCGATAGCCGGATCTATCTCCTTCGCCAACACAAAATCGTGCAAATCTCACGCGACCATACGGAGGTCGCCGAACTGATCGCCGAAGGTGTCTTGAGCACGGAGGAAGCGCAAACTTGGCCGCGTCGCAACGTCATCACGCGGGCGGTCGGGGTCTATCCGGAGCTCGATCTCGAAATCGCCCAGGGGATACTCGAAAAGGACGACATCTTCGTCATCTGCAGCGATGGACTGACCGCCCATGTTTCGGATCAGGAGATCCTCGCTTTTGCAAGCGAAAACACGCCGCAAAGCGCTTGCGATTTGCTTGTCGCGCTGACGATTGAACGGGGCGCGATCGACAATGTGACGGTCGTCATAGTCCACCATGCCCCGCATGGCTCGACCGTGGTCATTCCACAATCGCCGCAGCGCGCCGCGCCGCGGGAGCGGTGACGGATCAGGATGACTTTGGCCCCGCTACGCAGCGTTCTCGTTCGCCAGCATTGTCTCTATCCGGTAATTCCCTTACATTGGCACTCGGTTTTTGCTGTGCGATCTTCGCTGAGGGCGCCCCGCCCTTAAGAGGACTAGACCGGGATGAAAACAAAAAGTCATCTCGCGGGGATATTGACGGGCCTCGCGTTGGCAGGCCTACAGCTCATTCGGGCGACGCCGGTCTTCGCGGCGAACAATGTTGTCAAGGAATTCGATGCCGGCTTTGGCCCCAATTCCGTCGGCGTGGTCGATGCCAGCGAGGATACCGAGATTGCCGGACCGCAGGCCATTTACGCTGGCGACGACGGCGAGATCTATTTGCTCGATCAGGTCAATGCCCGCGTCGTTGGATTCGACGCCAAGGAACCCGGCGCTCGCACCAGGTCGCTGGCGCTGCCCGAAGGCATGGAACCAACCGATCTCATCGTTGCCAAGGGCAGCATATATGTTTGGGATGGGAAGCCAATCCCGCTCGAAGCTTCCGAAGGCGGCCTGTCGCGTAGCGTCGCACCGGGCGGCGGCGCGCTGGCGCCTGACAATACGGCCTGGTCAATGTTCGGGCAAATGGGCTCGGAACAGGTTTCAGATGATGCAAGCGGAACGCGGTCGCTCACGCCTGCGCCCGGGCGTCTCGTTGGCCGCCAGCTCATCGCCACTCACGGCAAGGGACCCGTCACCGCCGATGTCACGCGCGACAAAAACGAGACGGCGGCACGGGTGGATGTGCGGCAGAGCGCGGCAACGCTGCTCGCCAAGTTGCAGCTCAAGGTTCGCGACAAGCTCGGCTCGGTTGAGTTTCTCGACATCGACCAGCAAGGCCGCATGTTTGTGCTCGCCGAGAACATTCCGGCCGTAGCAATGGAAGGGGCGTCGACCTTCGTCGCCCGTTTTTCGCCAATGGGCGCGCTCGAGGGTATTTATGAATTGCCCTTGACGCCAAGTGTCGCGCTTTCCCGGCGCTTCGTAACGGTCTCTCCCGGCGGGGATGTTTATTTTCTGCGCACCCGCAAAGGCGTAGTTGACGTGATCGGGGTCGGCTTCCGGGTTATGAAAAACGGGAAAGGCATTGACGTGCGCGGGCCCGCCCCAAATTATGCGGACCTCGCCAAGGACCGGAAGGGCGCGATCGCCGCGGTGCGGCCACTGACCCGCGCACGGGTGCTCGAAACCGCGCGTGGCTTCGAGGGCATAACCTGGCGGCTCAACGCGAGATCCTATGGACCTGATCCTGACGCGCGATGCTCCGGATTCAATCGCGTACGGCGTCCAGGTTACTTGATCGGGCGGGCCGGTCAAGACGTGCGCGGGATCCCCTATTGTTGGGGGTGCCAGGGTTCCTTGGGCCAGATCGCCAACAAGATCGGGCGCGGCGCGCTCGCTGGAAACGTCTGCACGCGCGACAATCCCCGCTACGACGTGGTCGGCGTCGACTGCTCCTCCTTCGTCAGCGCCGCCTGGGGGCTAACAACCCATTTCACCACCGCCGCCATCCCGTCGATCGCTCCGCGGATTTCCAACCCATGGGACCTGAAGCCGGGCGACGCATTGAATAAGCCCGGTTCCCATGTCATGCTCTTCCTCGGGTTTACGCCAGACCGGAAAGCCGAGGTGTTCGAGGCTTCCCCGGGAGGCTGCAATGGGCGCGTTTGCCATAACGTCTATCCGTTGGCCGCTTTGCTCGCACGCGGCTATGAGCCGCGCCGTTTCCGGGCGCTCTTAAATTGATGTCAGGTCCGGATCACTCAATCATCTCGATGCGACAACCCTCCGCCTCGAGCAGATGCAGAAGCCCCTCCTTGCCGGGCAAATGCGCTGCTCCCACGGCAATGAACGCGCTGCCTTGCCTCAGAAGAGGAAGGGCGCGATCGCGCATCCGCTGGTTTCGCAGCGTAATCAGCCGATAAAAGAAGTCCGGCGGGATCCGCGCTTGGGCAACGCCAGGAACCCATTCAGGCGACCGCATCCACGCGAGGAGGCCGCCGATGTCGCCCTTTTGGTAACGCGCGATCATTGTCTCCGCGATATCTTCCAAGTGATCGGCTTGGCGCAGCGTCGCGATCAAGAGGTCGCGCTCGGTATTGCGCGACAGACCGTCTAAAATTGTAACCTGTTCGATGATCGTCTCAAGTCCAACTACCGGGATCTTGTTCTCGCGCGCGAAATCATCGATTGCCGCGTCCAGCCCGGGCTTTCTTCCCGGCCCGAGACCCGCGCAAGCGGGTTGATCGAGGAGAAGGGCGAGAGCCGAAGGCTTAAACTTGTGCGCTGCCGATTTTCGCAGGCCGTGGCGGACAATGACCGCTTCCAGTTCCGCGAAATCTGCCTTGCTCAGCATGCGGTCCGGCCGTTGTTCTTCCCGCGCGAGCATTGCCGCCCGCATAGCGGCACGTTTAGCCGGGATGGCCCGAGCCAAAGCGTCTCCGGTCTCAGTTGCTTCCAGCGCGATAATTTTTGAGTTCGCGAGAGCCCCCCGCAGCTGCGGCGAGAAATCGGTAATGCGCGGATCGGAGAGGTGGATAGTGCCGAACAGATAAGAGGGAGTGGTGCCTTCCTGCGACAGGCGAAACAGTTTGCCGTGTCCGAAGGGCATGGCACTCGCCGCTGCCTCCAGGGCAGCATAAGTCTCGGGAGCCTCCGATTCAAGGGCCTGAAAAAGGTTGTGTCCCTGGCATTCCGCCGCGAAACCGCTCGATGCGGCAAGGCAGAACGCGCCTACGAGAATAATCGCACGGTAATTGGAACCCATAAGCCGCCCGTTGCGCACTGACGTGCTATGGCAATTTGTCGCTTGCTCCATCCTGACCTAAGTGACGGCCTTCGTTGCAAAAGACGATCATTGCCAGAGAGGGCAGCGGCAAAGCTACTACGAGCAGCTTTTCTAAAACTGGAGTGCACTACAAGCGCGCGCCGCGCAAAACGAGCTCACACTTAGGATGCGCGAGACGCCAGGGTCACGCTTTCACCACTGAACGCGAACCCCGGCCTTTCCACCGGCGCCAAACAGGCCTTGTCCTCCGCGCGCCTCGCCTTGGACAAAAGAGCTGATTCCTTGACCGAAATCGAAATTGAACGCAACAACGCCCCGGCCCCGCACCTGACCTTGATCGGCTTGCCTTAAAATGTTGTTGCCGGCAAATCCCGCACCCGGAATAAAACCGCCCGCGACCAAAACGTCATCATAGGCGAGACCGGTTAAAATCGCGGTCGTGCGAACCCAGCCGCAGAGGAGGAAATTAGTGCCAAACCGCGCGCCGCCTTGCACCATCACCAGGTTGCCGTCCTCCAAGCCAAGAAGGTTGGCATTCGATCCATAGCTCGTGTTGGTATACTGGGCTCCCACGGTCGGCTCGATCCAGAAATTCGGGTAAATATTGAACCTGTAGTTCAGGTCGCCCATGACGGTCGCATTGAGCAAGTCTGTTGAACCAGAGTTTCCGAATAAGACGTTGAACGGCGCACCGACGACCGGTACTCCACCTATTACTCCTACTGCGGGAGTGAAGGCGAGCGAATCCGTGAATGTTTCATTGAGAGTAAGAACATCGACCTTAAGCAGAAAATCGGTCGAAAACCCGCCATTGAAATAGGTCGCGTAGAGGCCCGCCGTCGGTCCGGCAAGATTGGCGGTCGTATGGCTCGAGCCATTGCCCACGACGGCTAGATTAGTCGACAAGGACGAACTGTTCAGGGTCAGATCGGAATTTACATATCCGGCCATTGCCCCGAAAATCAGCCCGTCATTGGCGAACAAAACACCGCGGGACGTGAAATCGCCGCCGGCCTGGAAGCCGACAGTGCCCGTCCGGCTCTGTACGCTAGTGTTGAGAGGCACCAAAGGCGGCAGACCTACGCCCGGATCCGGGGTGACGAAAGTCGGGGCACTGGCATCGCGGCGCTCGTAATCACCAAAGACCTGGGTCCAGGCTCCAAACCGGACAGCCGGTTCGATCGGGATAGGCGCTGGGATGGCGGCCAACGGTTGAGTCCGGACGATTTTCCTGGCCGGCACCTGTTCCTCATGGGGCAAGATCACGGCGGTCTTCGGCTTTTTCGCTTTTTTGAGCTTGGGGCTTGGCGGCGGCCCGGCCTCCTCGACCGCGGCTTCCTCTTCCCGGACCGGAGGCGGATTGCGCTGGCAGTCTCCATCCACCCTGGAAAAACCCTCCGCGCAACGTTGTTGTTCCTGCTCTCGCCGGTCGGAAACTTTGTTTGCTGTGGTCCTGGAGGTTTCCTGAGTTGTGCTTTGGGAAAGTTCGCTCAGAGCTTGACTGGCAAGAGCGGCGCCAGAGAACGCGGCTGGATCTTGGTCGGTGCATTGGCCGTTTTTCAACGTGAACCCGGCGACCGGAGTGGGTACATTCTGGACGGTACAAACCTCTCCAATACAAACTAGTGTTGGAACTGGTGCGACAACGGTTGACGGACATAAGAGCGTTCCGGCGCGGACCTCCGCGGAATATCCGGCGGCAAAAACAGCCACCAAACTCGACCACACGACTGTTCCGAAAAAGTTTGATGTTCCGGTCCGCATATCTGCCCCACCGATAGCCTCAAGCAGTGGCTCGTCCCCTTCAGGATCCCACCTGAAAATAGCAGGTAACGGCCATGTGGTCCGTGACATATTTATTACACCCCACATTAATCGCCCGTTTGCGGGGTGATGGCGTCAGATCGCCCGGGGCCCTCCGGTAACGGCGCAACCGGCTTCGCTTCCGCCTGGATCTTGCAGGGTTAATTTTTCTGGTCTAATTTCAAGCCAGTTTAGAGCTAGATTTTGAAACGCCGAGATGGAATGTGCGAACGCCAACGCGTGCGCGGGGGGCCCGCGCCGGCGCTGCCCGGATGTATTTTGATATTTGAACGGCATCGCACGGGACTTTCGCCAATTGCTTGGACGCATGTCCGTGGGGTCCGTTTCCGCTGTAGTTTATTTCAATGTATTGGAACATGAAAAATGTATTGGAAAACAAATATGTTTGGCCGCCGCCAAAATCCAAATTGCTTCCTCGCCTTGATATTGAGCTTGCTGCTGGTGGCGCCCGCGCTGGGAAAGGCTAGGGTGGTCGGCCGCAATCAACAGGGTGCCGACCGCGACTATGAATTGTGCGATCACTCATTGGCTAATCCTGACGCCGGCATTCCTGCTTGCACCCGCCTGATCGGGCGCGACGGTAACGGAGAAACAAGTCCGGGATATTATAACAATCGGGGAGTCGGCAAGGTTCGTAAGCACGACTTCGAAGGCGCGATCCAGGATTTTGCGAGCGCGCTCGACCGGAAGCCAAACTTCGTCGATGCGCTCAAGAATCGCGGCATCGCGTTCCACCTTCTCGGAAAATACGACGATGCCATCGCGGATTTCAATCAAGCGCTCCAAATCGACCCCAAAGCGGCGGCAATTTACAATGCACGGGGCGCCGCGCTGTTTCAAAAGGGGGGGATTAACCGCGCCATCGCCGATTACGACAAGGCGATCGAGCTCGATCCCAACTATACGAACGCCTATGTCAATCGCGGGCAGGCCTATGTTTCAAAAACGCAATTTGACCGAGCCATCGCCGATTTCGATGCCGTCGTCAGACTTGCTCCAAAGGATCCACGGGGTTACATCAATCGCGGCGATGCGCGACTAAGCAAGGGCGATTTCGATGGCGCCGTCAGCGATTACGATGTGGTGGTTGGCCTCGATCCCAGGAACTGGGAAGCTTACACCCACCGCGGCGAGGCGAGGCGGCTCCAAGGCGATCTCGTGCGCTCGCTCGCCGATCACGACAAGGCGATCGCGCTCAATGCCAAGGCGAAGGAAGCCTACACAAATCGCGCCCTGACCCTCAAAGACCAGGCCTTGACCCTAAAAGACGCGGGAAAGTTAGAAAAGTTAGACAAGGCTGCCGCCGACTGCGACGAAGCGCTTCTCATCGATCCGAATTATCTCCCGGCCTTTTTGGATCGAGGGTGGATCCGGCGCCTCAGCGGCGACCTGAAGGGATCCGCCAACGATCTTGACAAAGCGGTAAGTCTCGATCGGCAATTTCCCCTTGCACTGAGCTTCCGCGGCGATACGCGCCGCGAATTGGGCGACACCGATGGCGCCGTGACCGATTTCACCGAAGCGCTCGGTATCTGGCCGGAGTTTGTTCCCGCGTACACGGGTCGAGGACTGACCTACGAGAAGAGAGGCGATTTCCCGAAAGC
The DNA here is from genome assembly GCA_036513565.1 of Methylocella sp. Taxonomy (GTDB): domain Bacteria; phylum Pseudomonadota; class Alphaproteobacteria; order Rhizobiales; family Beijerinckiaceae; genus Methylocapsa. The sequence continues at coordinate 8,419 of DATBYR010000224.1, forward strand.
CAAAGCGGATTTTGAAAAAGCCAAAATCCTTCCACCTGCACCGGACGGGCTCGCCAAGCCAGCGCAGGACGTGGCGCGGGCGCATCTCGCCGCGCTTGCCGAGGCAGTGTCGGCGCTTCCCAAGGAACCCACTGGAGACACTGCGAAGACAGAGCGCGACGCAGCGGCGAAAGCCAGAGCCGAGCTCGAACGGGCAAAGACCGAAGCCGAGCGCAAGGCGCAAGCAGCTGCCGCAGCGGCTGAAAAGGCCATAGAGGAGCTCCAACGCTTCAAGCAAGAGGCCGAGCGCAGGGAAAAAGCAACTCCCGACGTCGTTCCCGATCCTGGGACCCGGGTCGCGCTCGTTGTCGGCAATTCTCGATATCGGAATGTGGAGTTCTTGCCGAATCCGCAGCGGGATGCGGAAGCTGTGGCGGACACGTTCCGGAAGCTTGGCTTCCAAGTTCTGGCTGCACAAAACCTGACCCTTCAGCAATTTCGTTCCGCCGTGGACGCGTTCGAGGAAGAGGCGAAAAAAGGAGCAGATTGGGCGGTCATTTACTATGCGGGGCACGGTCTCGAAGTGGGTGGCGTCAACTATCTTGTTCCGGTTGACGCAAAATTGGTCGCGGATAAGGACGTGAAGTATGAATCCGTGCCGCTAGATGACCTTCTGCAGGCCGCCGGAAAAGCCAAAAAACTCCGGCTCGTGATCTTGGATGCCTGCCGCAACAATCCATTCGTGCCCCGGATGCAGAAAACCATGGCGTCTCGTTCGATTGGGCGCGGCTTCGCGAGGGTCGAGCCGGAAGCTGGCACGCTTGTCGCTTATTCTGCTGGAGACGGTCAGGTCGCGGAAGATGGTGATGGCGAGCACAGCCCGTTTACCCAGGCCTTCTTAAAAAACGTCGCCCAGCCGCGACTGGAAATCGGCATGCTTTTTCGCCGGATATACGACGACGTCAGGGCCGCGACTCACGGTAACCAGGAACCTGCCACGCATTATTCGCTGCCGGGGGAACTCTTTTATTTCGCAACAAAATGACCGCAACTCGGAACTCCGGATCTCACGAATTTCAGCCGCCATGGCGGTGACCTGACGATCTGCCGAGACGGGTCGGGTCGCCCGGAGCCTTGCACCTGCTCGTCTCTATGCTTGGCTCCGGCGATTGTCATCGGCGGCATGACTCGCTCGCAGGCGAGCCGATCGAGTGTATCGCTGCAAGTCCCCAATGAGCATTGGTTCGAATAGCCCCGATAGCGTCGTCCGGATAGGTCTCGAGGGAATTATGGAGCTAGCAATGGTATCCGCAAAATGCTTGTGTAGGATGGTCCGCGGACCTTTCCGAACTACAGCACTAAGGTGTCATCGTTCATTCGGGATATCAAGACCATGCCTCCTGCCGCACGGTTGACCGACCAACACGTTTGCCCAGCCGTTACCGGAGTCGTTCCGCATGTCGGCGGGCCGATCGTCTCGCCCGGCTGTCCGACGGTTTTGATCGGCAGCCTGCCTGCCGCGCGTGTCACCGATATCGCGACCTGTGCCGGCCCGCCGGACGTGATCGTCATGGGCTCCACTTCGGTTTTCATCGGCGGCCTCATGGCGGCGCGAATAGGCGATCCGACCGCGCATGGGGGCGTGATCGTCTCGGGATTGCCGGCAGTACTGATCGGCGGGTGAGGATCGGAAGCGCAGCCGGGAAGCCGTGGACATGGTCATCAAGAACATGGGACCGCTCATTTTTGCATCGCTGTTGCTTGTCCCAAGGCAAATCGCTACCGCAAATGACAGCGTCGTCGAGCTGGCCGTCGGCGGCGTGACGTTCACGCAGTCCCAAGACGTGTCCATGGAAGAAGAAGTTTTGACGATCACGCCGGAGACCGTGACCGTGCTTTACCGCTTCCTCAATCAGACGCAGGCTCCAGTGACGTTGACCGTTGGCTTTCCGCTGCCGGAGCTCGATCTTTCGCAGCAGGATGTCTTGTATGCAATCCCAGGCAGCGATCCGGTGAATTTTGTCGATTTCAAAACCAAAGTGGACGGCAAGGCCATCAAGTTCGACGTTGTCCAGAAGGCACACCTCGACGCCAAGGACGTCACTGCCGCCATTCGTGGCAGCGGTCTCCCGATCCTGTTGTTCGGCGGCGATGCGCAGACTCGCATCGCGGCGTTGACGCCGGAGATCCGTGACAGATTGATCAGTGGTGGTCTTCTCATTCCGGCAGGCTCCAACGAGAAGGGCGAACAGATTTTTGGACCGGCCTGGTCGGTCGTGACATACTTCACGCGAAAACAGGTGTTTCCCGCTGGACAAGCAGTGACGGTGGAGCACCGCTACAAGACGAGCTTGGGTGCGAGCCAAGACACAATCCTGCGCAAGGCGTTGCGCAACAGCGATGGAATGGCTGAGATGCTCGATAGCTATCGCAAGGACTATTGTCTCCCCGAAGATTTTTTTGGAGGCCTGGACAAACTTGCTGGTGGCGATCCGGCGAATAGCGCCGGGTTGCAAGAGCGCCGCATTGACTACGTGCTCAAGACAGGCGCGAACTGGGCCGGGCCAATCAAGAGCTTCCGCCTCATCGTCGATAAGGGCCGGG
>DATBYR010000225.1:0-3443 GCA_036513565.1 Methylocella sp.
TCATCGACGATCTGCGCCGGCACGCCTGCCTGCGCATGCGCCGCTCGAACGGGTCGATCGCGCCCTGGTCCTTTGTCAACGGCAACGAGGCCGTCGAAGTCATCGTTTCAGGACCTTTTATCGCCAACGACATGCCCACAATGCTTGGCGCGGCCGTCGAAGGATTGGGCCTTGCGCAGGTGCCCGAACCGATCGCTGCCGGGGCGGTGAAAGCGGGGAAACTCGTGCGCGTGCTGGAACCCTTCGCGCCGATGGCGCCAGGCGTGTTTCTCTACTATCCCAGCCGCCATCAAACGATGCCGAAACTGCGAGCCTTCATCGATCACGTGAAGAGCCTCTCACGGGCCAACAGAAAGAAAGCTTCCTGACAGCTCAAGCCATCTGAAAAACTTGGAGCGGGTGAAGAGGGCTAATGGAGCGCTTTACTTTCAATAGACTCTGGTACTGCGCTTGCTTGTGATCGCAGGCGCGCTCGGTACGCCTCGCAGCACGTTCCCATCAATCGAAACTATCTATTGATTTAACGAATATTATCTGTTGGATGAATTAATTGATCTCTTCGATATTGGGTTGGAAGCAGAAGGAGCCCAACCCATGACCTTTGTCTCAGACACAGAATTCGGGCCGCTTAACGCCGGCGCCGCCTGCCCCGCCCGCCATCGCTATGCAAGGCACGCCCTCGAAATCCTGCCGGGCTTGCTGTTGAATTCAACAATCGCGGGCGCGGCGTTCGCACTCAGGCTGCTGCCAGGCATGGCGACGTTCAGCCCGATGATTCTTTCGATTATGATCGGGATCGTGTTCCACAATACCGTCGGCACCGCCGCCTGGGCGAAAGCGGGCGTGACCTTCAGTCTCCGCCGGCTGCTTCGTCTCGCCATCATCCTGCTCGGGCTGCAATTGACCTCCAGTCAGGTCATCGAGATCGGAGGCCGCGGTCTCGGCATTATCGCGGCGACCGTGCTTGCCACCTTCGTCTTCACCGTCTGGATCGGAAAGCTACTGGGTGTCGAAGCAAAACTCGCCCAATTGATCGCGGCCGGCACCTCGATCTGCGGGGCATCGGCGGTGATTGCCACCAATACCGTCACCAACGCCGAGGACGAGGACGTCGCCTATGCGGTTGCGTGTGTCACCGTGTTCGGATCGATCGCGATGTTCAGCTATCCGCTGTTGCCGGGCCTTCTGCATCTCGACCCGCATGCGTTCGGACTCTGGTCCGGCGCGTCGATCCATGAGATTGCGCAGGTCGTTGCGGTGGCCTTCCAGGATGGGCAAAAGGCCGGCGAGTTTGGGACGATCGCCAAATTGTCGCGCGTCATGCTGCTGGCGCCAATGGTGATCGCGATCGGATTGCTGGCCGCGCGGGGTGCGAAAGGTGGCAAATCCGCCGGCGCATCGTCGGCACGTCCGCCAGTGCCGTGGTTCGTGCTCGGCTTCGTGGCGCTGGTCGGGGTCAACAGTTTTGTGACGATCCCCGCCGGGGCCAGGGCATGGATCATTGCCGCGACGACATTCCTGTTGTCGGTTGCGCTAGCGGCGATGGGGTTGGAGACAAGCATCGGCAAACTGGCGGCGAAAGGCTTTCGCCCCGCTTTGCTCGGGGCTTTTGCCTTTTTGTTCATTGCCACCTTCAGCCTCACGCTGATCAAATGGACGGGGTAATACTCAGATGACCTTGGAGCAGCTTCGCATTTTCATCGCGGTCGCGGAAAAACAGCACGTCACCCAGGCGGCAAACGAACTGCATCTGACCCAATCGGCAACGAGCGCTGCAATCGCCGCGCTCGAAGCGCGTTACGGCATCAAACTGTTCGATCGCGTCGGGCGCGGCATCGCGCTGACGCAGACCGGGCGCGATTTCCTCAACGAGGCCCGCGCAGTCGTGGCGCGCGCCAAGGCCGCGGCGCAGGTTCTGAATGATCTGGCCGGCCTCAAGCGCGGCTCGCTCTCGCTCGCGGCGAGCCAGACCGTCGCCAATTATTGGCTGCCGCCCCGCATCGAGACGTTTCGGAAGGCCTATCCCGGTATCGACCTGCGGATCGCGATCGCAAATACCGAGCAGGTCGCCCATGCTGTCCATCAAGGGGATGCGGACCTCGGCTTTGTCGAGGGCGAGGTCGACGATCCCGCGCTCGCGATCCGGAAAATCGAAGGCGATTCGCTCGCCATCGTGGTCGGCGTCAACCATCCCTGGACCGGCCAAACGCGCATCACGCCAAAGCTTCTGACAAAGACCTGCTGGATTCTGCGCGAGCCAGGCTCAGGCACAAGATCGATGTTCGAGGCGGCGCTCAAAAAATTCGACATCAAATTGTCGGACCTCGATATTCGCCTCGAATTGCCGTCGAACGAAGCCGTGCGCGTTGCGGTGGAATCCGGCGATTGCGCCACCGCGATCTCCGATCTCGTGGTCGCGCCCTCGCTCGCCGCCGGCACGCTTCATCGCGTCAAGATCGACCTGCCGAAGCGCGCGTTTTTTTTCCTGCGCCACAAGGAGCGCTATGCCAGCCAGGCGGAAAAGGCGTTGCTGGCTTCGTTCCGGATATGAGGGGTGATCCGAAGCAAGAGATTGGAGCGGGCGAAGGGAATCGAACCCTCGTATTCAGCTTGCGGGCTTAGCGTTCGACGCATGGGTTTTGCTTCCGGCAATTAGCAACGCAGATATCGAGCGAGTACCGGAAATCTGGCTGAGGCTGCGCCCACGTGGTGCAGGGCCTGGTACAGATGGCCCCCAAGCTTTGCTGTTCAAAGCACATGACTATTGTCTTGGAGTTTGGAGTCTTCATGTCATCGGCCAGAGCTGGCGGGACGATCAGCGCCACAAACAACAATGTCAGGTATTGGCGCATTCGGTCCTCCCTTTTCAAATCGACGTCAGCCTGTCTTCTTTTTGGCAGCCTTCTTTGCTGGCTTCGCCGGCTGTTCTTCCGTGGCCTTCTTGATGGCGCGCGCGTAGCTGTCGGCGGCGTTCTCTGCCGTGATTTGCAATCGCCTTGCCGCGGCGCCTGCCAGCAGCAGCGTGTTCTTGGCGAGGTGTTTGTATCGCGCCTTCTTAGCCTTATCTTTGGCCTTGGCGGCCATCCCCATCAACCGGCCATGCCGCTTCCTGGCGGCGTCCATCACTATCTTGTGCTGCTTTTTCGCGATGGACCGAATGACTCCATCGAGGTCGACTTCGGCCATTTTTGATTCCCGGATTTGACCCTGATTTGGCGGGATAGGTTTCGCGAGGGGCGCTGGAGCGGGTGAAGGGAATCGAACCCTCGTATTCAGCTTGGAAGTCTCGAAATACCGTAGTGTCTTCAGCGGCCGTTCTGACATTTTCGGTGTTTTTGGCCCATTGAGATCAATACAGAATTTCTCGTTGTCAGAATGGCGGTTGCAAGCCCCGTGGTCGCAGAACATTCGGCCCGGGCGCGAGAAAGGTTCAAATCCCGGAC
>DATBYR010000226.1:0-10450 GCA_036513565.1 Methylocella sp.
TCAAGGCCTGATGCAGCAACGGCACCGTCTGGGCAAGATCGATGATATGGATATTGTTGCGGGCCCCGAAAATGAACGGCGCCATTTTCGGGTTCCAGCGGTGCGACTGATGCCCGAAATGAGCCCCGGATTCGAGGAGACCGCGCATCGTGAATTCAGGCAAGGCCACCGTCGATTGTTCTCCGGTTAAAGCCGCCGCGGATCGTTATGGACCTCTCCCATTTGAGTTCCAAAGAGGAGGAGGCCACCGGGAGCGGCCCTTTAAGCAGGGCCGCGCGTTCCGCGTGTGGAATGGAGCTGCTTATAAGACCCAGGGCGCCTGAAGGCAAGGCTCGGGCGTAAGCTTCTCGAAACTCGCTTTTTGCCGTAATATCAAGCCGTTTATGGATTGACGCTCGCCGCCGCGGGCCGGGCAAGGCGCGTGGACTTAGGAGGTTTACGGGAAATGAAACCAATGGACGTCGATGAAACCGTTCTCGCGCGGCGCGCAAAAATTGTCGCCGCGTTGCGGCGCATTGTTCCTGGCGAAGGCGTCATCGAACAAGAGACCGGCCGACGGCCTTACGAAAGCGACGGCCTGACCGCCTACCGGGCCTTGCCCATGGTCGTGGTCCTGCCGGACAGCGTCGCGCAGGTTCGCGCCGTGCTCGCTTATTGCTACGAGAATAACGTCAAGGTGGTGCCGCGCGGCGCCGGAACCTCGCTCTCTGGCGGCGCCCTGCCCCTCGTGGACGGCGTTCTCCTTTCCATGATGAAATTCAACAAGATCAAGGAGATCGATTTCGACAACCGGTTCGCGATCGTCGAGCCTGGCGTCACCAATCTCGCGATCACCCGCGCGGTCGAGCATCGCGGATTCTATTACGCGCCCGATCCCTCCTCGCAAATCGCCTGCTCGATCGGCGGCAATGTCGCGGAAAATTCAGGTGGTGTGCATTGCCTCAAATACGGCCTCACCACCAACAATGTCCTGGGCTGCGAGATGGTGCTGATGACCGGCGAGGTCGTCCAACTCGGCGGGCGCCATCTCGACCAAGCGGGCTACGATCTCCTCGCCCTTGTCATCGGCTCGGAGGGAATGCTTGGCGTCGTGACCGAGGTCACCGTGCGGATTCTCCGGGCACCGGAATCGGCCCGCGCGTTGCTGATCGCATTCGACTCCAGCGAATCGGCGGGGGCCTGCGTCGCCGGCATTATCGCGGCCGGCATTATTCCGGGCGGCATGGAAATGATGGACAAGCCCGCGATCCAGGCGGCGGAGGATTTTGTCCATGTGGGCTATCCGCGCGAGGCTGAGGCGCTTTTGATTGTCGAGCTCGATGGCCCCCCTGTCGAGGTCGATCATCTTGTTGGTCTTGTCGAAAAAATCGCACTGGCGCATGGTGCCACGCAATGCCGGATTTCTGCCTCCGAGTCCGAGCGCCTCGCGTTCTGGGCCGGACGCAAGGCGGCTTTTCCGGCAGCCGGCCGCCTCTCGCCCGATTATTATTGCATGGACGGCACGATCCCGCGCAAGGAATTGGCAAAAGTTCTCTCAGGGATGCGTAAATTATCGGAGCGCCATGGTCTGCGCGTCGCCAATGTTTTTCACGCGGGCGATGGTAATTTGCATCCGTTGATCCTTTACGATGCCAACAAGCCCGGTGAACTCACGCGCGCGGAAAATTTTGGCGCGGATATTTTGCGCCTATGCGTCGCGGTCGGCGGCGTGTTGACGGGCGAGCATGGCGTCGGTGTCGAGAAACGCGATCTGATGCCAGTAATGTTCAACGACATCGATCTCGCCCAGCAAATTTCGGTCAAATGCGCCTTCGACGACAAGCAGCTGCTCAATCCGGGAAAAGTGTTTCCTGTACTCCATCGCTGCGCGGAGCTAGGCCAGATGCATGTGCATGGGGGCGAGCTTCCGTTCCCGGATATTCCCAGATTTTAGCCGCATGTTTTCGCGCGCGTACCAAAATGTTTCGCAAGGGGCGGCGAGGTACGGCGTGGGGATTTGGAGCGAGCGAAATAATGCGATAGTATCTAGTTTTGCCCTATAATTTTTTAAAATTTTCCTTTCCGGCTAGACCGGAACCCCGCGCCTGCCAGGCGGTTTGGTAGTTGGCAAGAGCGACGAGTGTCCGGGATTGGGATGATGCGATGATGAGGAGGAATGACGATGGACAGGATTCTGTTGATAGGCGGGGCAATGGTCGCGGTTGGGATTGCGTTGGCGGCTGCTTTTATGCTCGTCGCCCGTTATAGCACGACATTCGAGATGCTCGAAGATAGCGTCGTGCGCTGGCTCGGCACGCTGTGAGGAGGCTGGGCCCCGATGACGGGGTTCAGGGATCGTTTTTGCGGATCGGTGGTGAGTGGAGAACTTTTCATGGCGCCTTTACGTCTGCATCATCCGCCGCCAAATTCGTCTTGGTGGCGGCGCTATTGGGACAGCTTCAAGAGGAATTTTCCTGACCGGTCCGGCGAGCAGGCCCGTTCGTTAGTTGTTGTTTTGCTGGCCTTTGTCTCGCTCTTTCTTTTGGCTCGGATCTTTTTTGCCTTCTCGGGCCTTCCATCCTAACGCGGCCAGCGCCCGCTAGCGGTCAGTTCGAATTTTGGTTTGCGCTGCGCCAGAGCAGTCCTACTCGATGCTGGGATGGACTAATTGTCCTCGACGAGCCAACGTCGGCCTTCGACATGTCGGTGCAGGCGCAGATCGTCGATCTCTTGCGCGAGTTGCAAAAGCGCCACGGCCTCGCTTATCTCTTCATCAGTCACGATCTGAAGGTGGTGCGCGCGCTTGCCAGCGAAATCATCGTCATGCGCGACGGCAAGGTCGTTGAGTCTGGTCCGGCCTTGAAGCTTCTGGCAAAGCCGCGCAGTGCCTACACGCGGGCGCTGTTCGCGGCGGCGTTCGACATCAAGGCCGAGGCCGGCGCGGTTTTGAGCCAATAGGAAGAATCCCCGCGCGCTCGCCCTCGATGCGGTCGCGGCGGCGCGAAAGACGATTTTCCATAGCCCGCATCAGGTTCCATAGTGCGAATTAGGTAGTGGGTCAGTCTGAAATCCTTTTCTTATACGGGCCACGCTTGCTAGCCTTCGGCTCAATCGCTTCCCAAAGCGCCACGATATCCGAAACTTCCCAGAGCCGATCAGACATGCCTGCCGCCATCGCGGGCGTCATCCGCAATGCGGAATGGATGCGCACGAAGTTGTAATACATCATGTGAAGGGCGACGGCGTAGGTGTGGTTTTCGATTTTCTTGGAGAAGCCATTTGTTAGACGCGTGAACCGACGCATATGCATCCTCAGCGTGAGATTTTGGCGCTCGACGTAGGACGTGCTGATATGCTTCGGATCGGGCGAGCCTTCAACAGTCCGCTTGCGAGCGCCGATGCATTCTGAGGGACTGTAGCAACCCTTGAACGCCTCTGGCGCGGCGCCGTAAATCTTTACGAGCTGCGCATAGTCGATATCGGCCCCGAACGCGCCTTCGACAGCTTCAAGATATGCCGCATGGCCATCGGATGTAAGTTGAACCCGGCTCGTCAGCCGCCCGGCAACATCATCCATGAACCATCTGGCGCACTGACCATCGCGTCCCCCGGCGAAGTAGGAGGCGACAAGTTTTGTGTCCGCGTCCATCGCAATCCAAGTCCACACATCGCCAGCGCTGTCGGGAGCGGCCTTCGTCGTCGCGACGTTCTTTTGCTTTGCGTAAATGAAGGCCCACGCTTCATCGACCTGTATTCGTTTGGACTTCAAATTGCGCACGTGCTCATCATGATAGGCCATGCACACGCGGCCAACGTCGCCTAAAAGCTTGGCAACCGTGTTCTTGCTTGCGCCTGTCAAACGACATACGGCACGAATGGAATTCCCTTCACAAAGCAAGTGTAGGATGCGGGCGCGTTCGTCTTTAGTCAGCGTTTTCATACTGACCATTATGCGTGAGAAGTTGGAGAAAGTCAACCCCTTCCTATCACAATGATAGGGCGGGCCGCTTGGCTCGCCATCTTTTCAAACTTCGCGTTATCTCAGGCGGCCAAATCCCAACCGGAACTTGTCTCCTCAAGACTAAACCGACAAGCTCTATCTATATGGTCCTCTAAATCCGCAATGTCTCTCAGCAAGTCAGATATTTTCTCATTGCCGCCAATATGTTCTAGGTATAGCAATCGAAGTGTTGCGTCAGCCGGTCCAGATATTCTAGATTTGTCCTTTTCCCAGCGGGCTACCGTTTGTTCGTCTACTTGTAACAATCTAGCCAACACAGATTGCGACAATAGCATCTCTGTCCTCAGGAAACGCACTTCCTTGCCGTTGAGCCGTTTCTTTTCTGTCGCAAGAATTCTTCCTATAGCCTGATGCAATCCGTCAAGGTCTTGAATAACAATGCTTCTTCCACCCGCCGTCTCAACGATCTCATATCCATTCACAAGGTAAACGGAATCGAGACCGCTTTCTATATAGTGGTACTCGCCGTTTGCCATTTGTTCCTCCTTGTTTAGCTATATCACAGTGACGACGAATACGTGATCCTCCTTTATCGCCACGACTACTTGGATGCGTCTCCCAGCGACGAGCCTCCGTAGCTTTATGCGCCAATCTCCTAATTCGTCTTTTAATGGCTCCCCGACATGGCTTCCGTTGCGTATACACTCCAACACTTGACGCATATTAAGATTCCGTCCCTCCATGCGTTCCTTTACATGAAAGGCCCGGAATTGGATATTCCTAGAATCGGCTGCCAGTTCCTTGACCTTTTGCTCAAGGAGCTTAGCAGTAAATGACTGGAACCGTATGATCTTGGCATTCATACAGCCTATCATAATGATAGGTAGAATGCAACGTCAATCTTGCAAGGATTTTTGTCCCCACCTTTTTCGAGCGGCATTGCGGGCGCTATCGCTGCGCTGCTTCGCTGTCATATTTGCCGCTCTAGCGCTGCCTCCTTTTACTCCACCAAGTTTTCCGCGCGCTACCGCCGCCGGATCCTTGCCTAGTTGCTCAGGCGTTGGCTCACGATCCTCAACCTGACCGGTCAGAATATCGACCATCCGCTTAGCGAGCTGATTTGTGTCGCGGGGGCGCTTAGGATGCTTTGCCATGTTCGGGAATATGGCACGGCTGCAAGACGTTTTCCATTGCCGTCAAGAGCCCTAAATTTCAGACTGACCCACTACCGCGAATTATGCGGCGTTGCCGAAGTCGTCCGGCCAGTTTAGAAACACAAGATTTTGATCCTCCGGGCGTATGGTGATGATCACCGAAGGACGAGCACCTCGCTGAAAGACTTGTCTCTGAGGAACCAGAGGGTCAGGCTTCGGCTCATACCCCGGTTCCACGAGATCGAACGCAACCGAGCCGTGGATTGGACCTAATATCCGAGGCTCGACTTTAACCACCCCATCAAACACCTGTGGGTCACAGACTGCCCCGGTGCGCGTACCGTGGCCCTTATATGCTCCAATGTGCTCGCTCCCTCTGAAAGCTGCCGTCAACGGCTGACGCTTCTGAGAGTGGACCACGGTGCCATGGCTTTTTTGATGGAGAGTCCCATCCCAGTGATAGCTCGCATGCGCATCCCACTCACGATCACGGCGCGGGTACATGATAAATATCTCGCCCTTACGGGAGGAGCAGCGGACCCACATCGTCAGCCAAAGATCAGACTCGTCTTTGATCGCGACCGCGTACTTTTGTTCACCGGGGACCGGCTGAAGTTTCATCAATCCGACCTTGGGGTTAGCGTCACTAAGCCTTCTCGCCTCTTCGAAGTAGTCTTGCCACATCTTTTGTTCTCCGGGCGTGATTGTCGCGGGATCAACACCCTGATACTTCAACCATCCCTCAAGCGTCCGAAGATCATCTTCACTGATGAAGTCATCGCCCATGGAATTATCACTCTCATACCCTGTTTGCGCGATCATATAGCGTGCCCGTGCTAATTTCCCTAGAGCATGGGCTACTCCCGCCCGGCGTATGTTGCAGAAATCTTGAATTCTGCACCAAAATTACTCCATTGATATTGCAGGGCTTTCTTGGTGCACAATTCCGGTGCGAAAACATTCCGTCCTTTTCGGCCGGGGTATTGCCTGTGACGGACGAGACCAAAGCGGCGGCGGCTCGGGCATCCCGACTGGTGGCCTCGATTCGAGCGAATCTTACACCGGAGATGCCTTCTGGCGACGGGCCGTATCATCGAGGCGCCGCCGCCGCGCTTCTGGAATTGCACAAAAAAATTGATCGATCTTACAAGATTGAAGGAGGGGCGGCTGTCCGTAACCTTGTAAGATTTTTCGCTCCAATCGTACCAAAATGCTTCACGTGAAGCATTTTGGTACGATCCAAACCGCCGGAAACGCGCCCCGGCTTGTGGGTTTGCGCGCCATGACCCTTGGCAAAAATGGAACATCGTATATGCGCCCCGCGCGCCTGATCATCCTTTCGACGGGCGGCACCATCGCCATGACCAAGGAAACCGCGCAGGGCGGCGCGGCAATGACACTTTGCGCCGCAAATCTTATCGCCGCCGTTCCGCGTCTCGCGGACCTTGCAGAAGTCGAAGCGCTTGATGTGCTGGCAAAACCCAGCGCGGATTTCACGCTCGCGGACATCGCCGCGATAGCGGACGCCGCCGCGGCCGCGGCCAAGACCGGCGCCGGCACAGTGATTACCCATGGCACGGACACGCTCGAAGAGAGCGCTTTCGCGCTTTCCTTGCTTGTGCAAGTCGAAATGCCCATTGTCTTCACGGCGGCCATGCGCAGGCCCGATCAACCCAGCGCCGACGGACCGGCCAATCTTCTCGCCGCGTCGCGGGTGGCCCTCTCACCGGCCTCGCGTGGCAAAGGCATCCTTGTGGTGGCCGACGATGAAATTCATGCCGGTCCTCTTATCCGCAAGGCGCATAGTTTCGGGCCTCACGCATTTTCCTCTCTCCCCTTCGGCCCCATCGGCTATGTCGCCGAAGAGCGCGTCCGCTTCGCTCTCGCGCCAGCAAGCCGTTCGCCGAGGTTGGCCTATGGAGGGGGAGCGCCCGTCGTGCCGATCCTTGAGGCAGGCCCTGGTCTCGAAACCCAAACGGTTGAAGCCTTGGCGGCTGGGGCCATCGATGGGCTCGTGGTCAGCCTTCCCGGGGCCGGCCACGCCGCCGCCGGCGCCGTGCCCGCTCTTGCCCAACTAGCCGAACGCATTCCGGTTGTTTTCGCCAGCCGCACGGGAGCGGGCGAAACGCTGCGCGGATCCTATGCCTACCCGGGCGGGGAGATCGATCTCATCGGACGCGGGCTCATCCCCGCCAATTCGCTGGATGCCCGCAAGGCGCGAATCACCCTGCAGCTGCTGCTGTCCGATCAAGCGGATCTGGCGCAGGTCCGCACCGTCTTCGATCGTTTTTGAGAGGTCGGAGCGCTCTATGTGGCAGGATAATGCGACATCCGGGGCGTCATCGCGCCGGCCCCGCGCGGGCGCGCAATATTTTCATTTTCGCGCGCGTGCTTAAGCGAAAGCAAAGACAACGGTTACAATTGTTGTGCGCCCATTTGCATGTTTTTCCCGCGGCCCGGCCACGAAACGCCAAGTCAATGACGCAGTCAGCGTCGTTCAGGCGCACCCCCAATTCTTAATGGGATTTGCCGACAATCCAGTTATTGGACAATCGCTTCCCTTTCTGGCTTCAGTTTTCTTTTACACATCGAGTATCAACTGGACCACATGTCCGTCGTGCGGAATGGAAAGACAATGCGCTTCAAGACAATGCGTTTCAAGGGCTTCACGCTTCACCGGTTCACCCGGGCTTCATCCTTCACCGGTTCACCCGCCGGTTCGATCGGCGGTCGAGCGATTAACAGGCTCGGCTTGATCGCCATCATGATGATCTATTGGTATTCTCCTCCTTTGCGGGCGATGGAAGAGACCTTGGTGGTGACGATCGATCAGGCCCGCGTCGTCAATGTCCCCACCGGGACCGAGGCGCTCATCGTCGGCAACGCCGCGATCGCCGATTTGACCTTGCTCAAGCAAGGTGGCAAGGTGATCATCACCGGCAAGGGCTTTGGCGAAACCAATTTCATTGCGCTCGATGCCGCCGGAAATTCCCTGTCGCAATCGCTGATCCACGTTGTCGCCGGCAGCAATGCCTTGCTCGTGCAGCGCGGGATGGACCGCCAATCCTACGCCTGCGGACCGCCAAGCCGGCAATGTATGCCAACCGCGAAGCTCGGGGACGATGCCAAATATTTCGGCGAGGCCGCCGGGCAGGTAAAGGACCACAACGCGCAAGCGACCGGTCTGCCGTAGGATTGCCTTGAAGGGCGATCACCGTTACGGCCGCCGTGCGAACGATCCTCGTGTGTGACGATCTTTTTCTGGCTGCTTTCCCGTCAAGCCGCCGTTCCGGTTGCGTGCGAGCCTCCCTCTCAAGTACACTTCGCCCGCGAAGTGTTCGATCTCGAGAGTCGACCGCAATGGTGCCAAAGCCAGATTCAATTGTTTGTCACAGATTGCTAGAAACATGCTGGTCTTGCTCACGCGCGCTCTCGACGAATCGAATCGAACGGCAGCACGACTAGCGAGCGAAGGGCATGACGCCGTGCTATCTCCCGTTCTCGATATGGTGCCGACCGGAGCAATATGGCCCGCGGGCGTTATCGATGGCGTCATCGCGACGAGCGCACATGCTTTCGAATTGTTATCCGCCGCGCCGGACTGGCCTCTGCCCGAGGCGCGCCGCCTCTTGCCTTTGCTCCTGGTCGGCGCGCGGACGCGGGAAGCCGCGCGCGAGCGCGGTTTTGACGGCCCGTCACTGATTGGCCCAGACGCCAAGACTCTCGCGCGGGAAATCGCCTCGCGCTTTGCTACCCCCTGCCGTTTCGTATATCTCGCCGGACGCGACCGCAAACCGGACCTCGAGAACAGCCTCGCCGAATTAGGTCATACCATCGAGCTAATCCAAGTCTATGCGGCGCAGCCCGCCGAATCCTTGACCGAGGCGGCGTTGGCGCTTGCCCGCACAGGCGAAATCGGCGTGGTTTTGCACTATTCGCGGCGCAGCACGGATATCTTTCTCCGCCTCG
This sequence comes from Methylocella sp., assembly GCA_036513565.1. Classification (GTDB taxonomy): domain Bacteria; phylum Pseudomonadota; class Alphaproteobacteria; order Rhizobiales; family Beijerinckiaceae; genus Methylocapsa. The sequence goes on from DATBYR010000226.1 coordinate 9,064, forward strand.
CCCGCAACGCTGGTCTGGACTTGTCCAGGATAAACCATATCTGTATCTCGCACGATGCCGCGGCGCCGCTTCTGGCCGCGGGTATCCATGAAGTGCTCATTGCCAAGACTCCGAACGAGCAGGCGATGATTGCGATCGTCAATGCATTGGCTGCATTGCCAAAAACGCCGCTCGGTCAAGAATTAAGATAAGATCTTGATGAGCGAGGGCTTGATTAGACCATCGCTTCGAACCATCATTCCTGGATGATTTTCACGCATGGCATTCTTGCCGCCTTTTTCGGAGTAGCGCTTTCGGCATGCGCCGTTCCGGCGGTCGCGGCGGACAACATCGACGTCAAAGTAGGTTTCATTCGCGCGCCACACATGCGAGAGACGCTCTCGATTCTCGATATTCCTGCCGCTGATGATGGCATCGCCGGTGCCGGGCTCGCCGTTGAAGACAATAATACAACCGGGCGTTTCCTCGGTCAGACCTTTGCGATCGAGGACGTCCTTCTGCGGCCGGGCGACGACCCGGCCGCCGCGCTGAACGGCCTTATTGCGCGTGGCGTTTCCTTTGTGCTCGCCGATCTTCCAGCGACCGCGCTACTTGCGCTCAGCGACGCGGCCAAAGGCAAGGGGGTACTCATTTTCAACACCAACGCGCCGGAGGATTCGCTGCGGGAGGAAAATTGCCGTGCCAATGTCTTTCACATTGCGCCTACTTATTCCATGCTTGCCGACGGCCTTGCTCAATATCTCGTCTGGAAGCAATGGAAACGCTGGTTCCTGATCAAGGGATCTCACCCAGAAGACGAGCTTTACGCCGGGGCGCTGCGTCACGCCGCGAAAAAGTTTGGGGCAAAAATCGTAGAGGAGCGGACTTATGAGGATACCGGCGGCGGCCGCCGCTCGGATTCCGGAAGCGTGCAGACGCAAAGGCTCATCCCTGTGGCAACTCAAAACGCGCCGGCCTATGATGTCCTCGTCGCCGCCGACGAAAGCGAAGTCTTTGCCAGCTATCTTCCCTTCCGCACCTGGGATCCGCGTCCGGTCGCGGGCTCGGCCGGGCTCAGGCCAATGAGCTGGGACGGAAGCCATGAGCAATGGGGCGCGATTCAATTGCAAAACCGTTTCATGAAATTCGCCTCGCGGGGTATGAACGCGCGCGACAACAATGCTTGGGTGGCGATGCGCATGATTGGCGAGGCGGCGTCGCGTACCGGCTCGAACGATCCCAAGATCATTCGCGCCTATCTGACCGGACCGGATTTCGCCATTGCCGCCTTCAAGGGCCAAAAACAGACCCTGCGCCACTGGAACCAGCAATTGCGCCAGCCTATTCTGCTCGGCGATGGCCGGATGATCGTTTCGGTCTCGCCGCAGGAAGGTTTTCTGCATCAAAC
>DATBYR010000227.1:0-4540 GCA_036513565.1 Methylocella sp.
CTTGTTTGAGACCGAGAACGGCAAGGTGGTGGTGACCTCGCGGCCGGAAGAATCCCGGACAACGATGCTGGCGTTGCCCTGGCCGGACAAAATCGGCAGATTGTTGATCCGGAACGGGCCGCCGTCGACATCCTGCGAAACCGTCCGGACCCCGTTGACATAGACGTCGGCCGTCGAGGGCACGGCGGCGGAGCCGCTAAAACTCGGCAAGGGAAGCGTGACGAGGTCCGGACGGATGGCAAAATCGCGCTGCACTTGAATTCCGCCGAGGCGAACCGGGCGTGTCCAGGCGAGGCCACCCGAGATCATATCCCCGGCGCGATAGGTGAGAGCACGGTCCGGGTCCTTATAGGTCCATGTGGTATCGAGCCGCAAATGATCGGATATGACGCTGTTGCCGGTGTTGGTCGCCAAAATGCCGGTTTGCGAAAGGGTGCCATAGGGGCTGAACAAGCGCGCGTCGAGCGTCGCCGAGGCGCCCTGGAACTGCCAATTGGTCACAACGCTGTTGCGTCCGCCGCCGCCGAAAAGCAGGTAGTTCAGCACCGCGCCCGTGCCCGGCGGGGTTACGGGCAAAGGTTTCGCGTCGCTGCGGAGATCGTAGATTTGCGGCAGGCGGCTCGCGTCGGGGACCGCGATATCAACCGTTTGCTTGGCCTCGTCGTAGCGATAGGAAACCCCCGGCAGACTGGCAAGAGGGACCTCGTCTTCCGGCCCGAAGCGATCAGGCACTTTCAAGTGAAGCTCCTCCAACTCCTTGCGCTTTGCGCTTAGCTCCCCTTTTGCGATTTGCAGAAACGCGCCGATGAGACCGATTGACCGGCCATCGATCAGCACGTCCAACTGCAAGGGGCCTTCGGCTCCGGCCGGCCCCGGCATGGCGGCGGCGCCCAGCACGAACACGACAATTATTATGGCCCTCGAAATTTCACGGCGCCTTTTGCACCACCGCTTGCGCATCGAACGGACCTTTTTCCGTCTGTCCGGTGATGGTCACCTTGGCGCCCGGCGGGAACCCTGCCCTTGGTGCAGCGGCGGTCCAGCTCATCGCCGAATGGCCCAGCGCATAGCCGACCAGCCCTGGCCCAAACGAAATGCTCTTGCCCGCGCCGTCACTGATCCGAATCGCGGCGAGACGAATCCGCCGCTCTCCCGCGTTTGCAGCCGAAAGCGAGATGCCATGCTTGTTTTGAGTCACATGCCATGCGAGTTCGGGTGCGGAGCTGCCCGGCGCATCGAAAAAAAGCGGCATCGCGTGGCGCACCACGAAATTGACTGTGAGCGGGCGTTGCGACACCTCCGGCAATTCGTCGATGAAGAGCCGATAGGCCTCCTCGCCTGCCACAGGGTTTTTCGTCAGACGAACGGCGCGAACGACGTAGTCCTGTGCCGGGCGCAGCTCGATTGCCGGCGGGCTCGCGACCACATCCTGTGTTGGTTCGAGTCTTTCCTTCCCGCCCTCCTGAATCCAGCGAAAAACCCGGACTTGGGTCGTGATCGGCTTTGCCCCGGTGTTGCGGAGTGTGACCGTCGTTGCCGCCCCGGGCGCCACGACCTCCAAAAGAACGGGCGCGACTTGCAGGGACGCGGCCGAGGCGCCGCTTGCGGCGATCCAGCCGGGGAGCAAAAGGACGCCGAAGGCGCGCGATATTTTTGTCGGCCGCAAAGATGAAGACCTTTCAGTATGTGACTGTAACCGTGATCGTATCGGTATAGACGGCCGGAACCGGGCTCACTTGCGGCGGTATGCGGCCAAAAACCGTAAACGGCTGCGCCGAACCGGTGCCCGTGGCCGCGACCGTATCGGTGCCGACCGTGTTTCCCCAGTTCACGGTCCGGCCCGCGTCGCTGAATAGGGAATAATTGATGAGCGCCGGGCCAGCGGCCTTCATCTGCCGCGTCGTCACCGAGGCGCCGTTCACGCCCTTGTCGAGCCCGATGTTGTAAGGCGTGGTGTTGGTGCAGGTGACATTGATGGTGCTCGTCTGATCGACGTTGGCGGCGAGCACGCCCTGAGTGCCGAAATTCAGGTTGCTGGCGCTGGTCACCACGCAGGTCGCCGCGATCGTGACCTGGACGTTGAACGACCCGGTCGCCGTCGCCGCTTCCGCGTCGCTCCACGCGAAAGAGCAGAACGCCATTAATGACGTTGCCAGAAAATATAGCATTCACACGCCCTTCCACGATGATTGACGATTGAAGAATGATAATAGTGACATAATAATGTCCACTGTTTACCGTCAAGTTAACGGTCCTTGCCCTTACGCTCTGACGCCAATACGCCACCTAACTTGCGTGAAGCGGGCGCGACCCGTCCCCCGCATGCCATTCCCAGGCCTTTCAGAACGTGACCGTGACCGTGATCGTATCGGTATAGAGGGCCGGAACCGGGCTCGGTTGCGGCGGTATGCGGCCAAAAACCATAAACGGCTGCGCCGAACCGGTGCCCGTGGCCGCGACCGTATCGGTGCCGACCGTGTTTCCCCAGTTCACGGTCCGGCCCGCGTCGCTGAATAGGGAATAATTGATGAGCGCCGGGCTGGCGGCCTTCATCTGCCGCGTCGTCACCGAGCCGCCGTTCACGCCCATGTCGAGCCCGATGTTGTAAGGCGTGGTGTTGGTGCAGGTGACATTGATGGTGCTCGTCTGATCGACGTTGGCGGCGAGCACGCCCTGGGTGCCGAAATCGAGGTTGCTGGCGCTGGTCACCACGCAGGTCGCCGCGATCGTGACCTGGACGTTGAAGGTTCCTGTCGCCGTCGCCGCTTCCACGTCGCTCCAAGCGAAAGAGCAAAACGCCATTAATGCCAGAAAATACCGCATTCGCATGCCCTCTGTTATGAATTGTGGCATCCATATTCCGCGCGAAAACTTGCGTGGGGCCGACTCGATGCATCATCCGCAGGCCATCGCATGTTGCCGCCGGATGTTTGGGAATATCGCCGGAAGGGGTGACAATCGCGGACCTCATCCTCTGAGGTGCCCTTGAGAACACCGAGTTTATCAGCGAGAATCTCGAGCTGTAGCCCGCGATCTCGGCATAATGATTCGAGACGGTAGGATAGTTCGACCGCACGTTCCTTGTCGTGCTCGCAAATGACAAAACCCGAAATCTCGATGCCATGCTGCGCGAAATCGTCCAGGATCGTTGCGGCCTCTGCCGTCCCACCGAGGATGACATGCCCGAACATTGAACGCCCACGCAGGGACTCATCGTCATCGAGGATCGCAACGACTCGCCGGTTATCGATAGCGAATGAATCAAGAAGACGTATGTAGAACCAAGCAAGGTGTCCAGCGCCCAAGATAATGAGGTTTCTTTCGTCGTTGTGCCGGATATCGAAAACAGAGCCGATTTCGCGCCGCTGGATCGTTATACGGCGCACAAGGCGACCGGCAATTAGCGCCGCAACAAGGACAAGAAAGTGAATGGCTAGCGTCGATCGTGGAATCGCTTCCAGGCGCGTGAAGGTAAAAGACAAGACTGTGGTTCCTGCCACCGCACACGCGGATCCCTTGGCGATTTCAATCGCGTCGTGGAACGAAAAATATCTCGGTAGGCCGTGCGCCAAACGGAACAGGATGAAAAACAAAATGGAAACGCTGCCGCCGACGCTCACATATATTGCAATCCCTTCTGAGTCGCCGGAACCAAATAGCGCCGGATCGCGAAGACATAGGGCCAAAATGGGCGCTATAAAGCCAGTTGCAACATCGAAAGCAAGGAGTCGATAGCTCAATATCGATTTGGAGGATGGAAGACGTGAGTGATACCCGATACACAATGCTAACGGCATGATAATTAGCGACTTATCACAATGAACAGTCAATTTTGAATTTCTATATTCCAGAGGGCGGCAGCGCAAGCACTTATTGATCAGTCCATAAGTTATGCTCAGGCGGCGTAGAGAGGGTTTCTGACGGTCTGTCCCGAAATTTTCGTGACAACACAATGGGTTAGACAAGAGCGACGTCATTCCCGCGAAAGCGGGAAGCCAGCTCACGCGATAGTGCGCATAAGAGTCATATGGCCGCGAGCTTTCGCGGGTATGACGTCGCTCGTGTCATAAAGAGTTGAGAAATCATCAAAACGTTCGGACGGATTCTGACAGTAGGCGCGGATTTTTTGAGATCGGTTTGCAGTTGGCGCATGGACGAACGGACCTTGCGCTGGAAGTCGTCTTCCCAGTGACGGCCATGCGGACCGACGGTAATTTGCTTTCAGATGCTTCCACGCCAACTCGTCTTGATTGCGATTCGGCGAGTTGCGAGGCAGGAAAAACGACCGCAATTTTCCGCCCGGGGTTTCAACGAACGCCGCGGTCTTCTTGGCGGGATGCGCGGGGCCGCGATCGACAATGGAACGATCGTGCGCTTCGCGCCGGCAACCAGGCGCTGCAGAGATAGTTTTGCGCATAGCGGTCATATCGGGTTGCGATGCGTCGCCAGTTCTTGAGCTTGCGGAACATTCGTTCGATGAGATTTCTGCGTTTGTAGGCCCTTCTGTCCAGAGGATAGGGCGTCCGGCGTGAGGCTGTGG
>DATBYR010000228.1:0-3195 GCA_036513565.1 Methylocella sp.
GGCAGCTTGATTAGCTGAGCGATAATTCTAGATGAAGGCGGATACCAATAAACGGACAGGTTATAAAACTTGAGGGGAGCGAATCCTAAAGTCGTGAACTCGTACATCAACCGCTTATGACTGAAGTGTCTTCGGTAGTCCACAATTGGACCCGAAAGCAAAAGTATTTTGCCGGAGTGTTCTTTGGCAACTTTCTCGAGAAGCGCTCCCTGCTCCTGCAGGGACAGGTAGTAGACGCATTCAATGGCTGCGATCACGTCGTAACCCTCGAATGACGCTTGTAAAAAATCAGCGCTTTCAAATCTGGCATTCGGCAAGTTTAGCGATTTGGCGCGAGCAATTGCTACATCGCTTATGTCGATGCCAACCACGGATCGTGCTTTGCTGAAAATTGTGCGGGTCAAGTGGCCTTCGCCACAACCGAGCTCAAGAACGGATTTGTCCCGGATGAATGGCTTCAGACATCGGCGCAAGACCCTGTCCCTGAATCGCGCGTGGGAAATATGCCAAGGGTCAGGCGCCGCGTAATAGAGATTGAAATCTGCAGCCGTTCGCATTGCTGGTTTCCGCTGCGCGCTTGGTTGAAAACAAGCGTTCTCCGCGAGTCGCCAAAACTAATTATTTGCGGCGCGGTGGCGTGATCCTGGCGCTTCGAGACTTTCCTTTGGGGCAACGCCTATTGCATTTCCACCCTTCCGCGCCATCGCGCTTCGAAAGTATCAGAGTCTTCCAGTGCCCGGGCTTGCGAGTCTAATGGATTGCCAGGTTTCTCTGTCACAACGCTTGTGATTTCTCGGTTGGAAACGGGTTGCGCGGATGCCTCCTTGGGCCATTCCAACAACGATTTCGAAAGCATGGGCTTGCCTTCGTACCAACACTTTCGTCCATCGATCAGACGATAGGACCACCAACGCCCGTGCGGATTTGACGGCGCCGCGGCGCTGCATTGTTGTTTGGCCAGCGCATCTGGTATCCCGGCTGACAAGAGCGTAGCAATCCAAGCGGCCAAAGCGACTGATGGAAGTTTCCTCATTTGCGCACTGAGAGGCTGCTTTGTCGCTGCAAGCGGCTTACAGCGACTACCAGATCGGGGCGTTCGAGAACTTCCACCAACTTGTCGAGGATACGCTCATTATTCTGCGGCCGGGGCCGAAGGTATTCTTCCAGTATGAGTTGCGCTTCGTTAATTGCCTGAAGAGCCAATTGTTGATCGGTCATCTCTTCTTACCTATCAAAATTGTTGATCCGTCACCTCTTCATCAAACAAATGCTGCCCGCACCAAAGGAGGAGCGAGAAATCAAGCCAATTTTGGGAGATATCCCCGCGTTTTTTAATTATCTCATCAATTTTTGTTTCAATGTGGAGGCCCTCGGCACATGATCGCGGCGGGCTTCCTGGTTCAAACGCCGCTTCAGACGTCGACGCATACAGGGCTCGACTGGCGGCTACTGAATCCCGCGCGACGTGTTTCCAATCTCAAATACCTGCTGGGCCCTTGGCAGCATGCCGAAGATCTTGCGCGATACGCAGAAGGATTGCTGAACTGCGAGGGGCAGGGCGCTTACTTCGGCGGTGGGCGTGTAGCCGCCGCCGCATCGGACCGATTGCCGGGTTCGTCTTCGGCTGGCTGCCGGATAAATGCTCAACAGCCTTTAATGAACCTGAATTTAATAGGGACGACAGACACGCCTCCCCATCTCCAATGCATCGCGACGTTGGCATCTTCTCGGACACGCCAGCATCGGCCCTGTGGCGGACAATCCCGCCCAATGAACTGGAGAATGTCATGAGAGGACGAGTGATGATGATCTTGGCAAGTGCAGTGCTTGCCGGCAGCCTTCTTGCCACCGGCGCGCAAGCCCGCGGTGGTGGTGGTGGCGGCGGAGGCCACGGCGGCGGCGGAGGCGGCGGCCACATGGGCGGCGGCGGAGGCCACATGGGCGGCTTCGGCGGAGGTCACATGGGCGGTTTTGGCGGCGGTCACATGGGAGGCCACATGGGAGGTTTCGGCGGAGGCCATATCGCAGGCAGGGGCCGAGGTCACTTTGACGGCGGAAGGCGTCATTTCGCCGGCCGCGGCTTTTATGACGATGGCCTTGGTTGTCCGTATTACGTACTAAATAACTGGCCCTACGCCTGCACCTATTGAACGGCGGACCGAAGTTCCAAGGGTGCCGTCCGGAAGAAGAAAACCGGGCGGCAGGTTCTCTGGTTGATTGACCTGACCGGCGTTCCAACTGCTGCTGAACGATGCGCGGACACGTTGGGGTAGCTAAGGCGGCACGTCCGAGTTTTGGATGAAGCCGTGATGGCGTTCGCCCACCACCGGCAGGTCGAGCCGGTCGATGAGTTGCGCGCGCAACGCCTCGGTCGCGCGCATGTCCGCATGCGCCTGGCGCAAGGTGGTGGTGTTCGATCCGGCCCCGACGATGCCGCCGAGAACGGCGCTGATCGCGCCGATCAGGACCACCGCGTCGAATCCGATCAGCCCGAACAGTGTTGCCAGCAGCGCGAGCCCGCCGAGCGCGGCCGCGGCCTTCGAGATCAGGATCAGCTTGCGGCAGCCCTCGGCCATGTCGGCGAGGCGCTCGAGTTCGGCTTCGAGGCGCGAAATCTCCTCGCTCAATTCATCCTCGGCCATGGCGGACGTCCCCACGCGTTACGGCTCGGGTATCGCGCGTATGGCGGATCAGCGAAAGCCTGATCAGCCATCCACCTTCGCGGGCGGGTTACGCCGGAGCCGGTCTCGGGCCGCGCCTTGCGCGGACCCGTCGGGGTAATAACAAATTATGTATGTCGCTCAAAGCATTCGGCATTCTCGACCTGCGGCGGACGCGTCTACTGATTTGCCCGACGGGCTCTCCGTTGAATTTCCTGTCGAGTCCTATTTTTAGTGCTGTCGAAAATATTTTTCTTCGCCGCTGACCCAAATCAAATCTATATCCATCGCCGTCCTGTCCCGAGAGAGGGGCGTCGGCCATCGTCACGAACGTTGGGGCGGGATGCGGTGGACGCGGGCAGCGCTTTTGACGAACAGCGCTGACGCGGACGGAGAAGTCGTGTGGTCCTGACGCCCCGACGCTGGCGTCAAGTTCGCGCTAAGGAGCGCGGGCGACGGTGGCAAGAAAGCCCGGTCGCCGGGGAGAGCACGAAATAAGCCGTAAAACCATTGCGCGGGGAATGCCGGGTGATTC
>DATBYR010000229.1:0-6890 GCA_036513565.1 Methylocella sp.
CGGCGCGAGCGCAGCTCGCGTCCTTGACAGAATCGATCCGCTTCGCCGATAATGCTCGCCGTGAGATGAATGGTGAAATCTGACATTGACCGACGGATCAAATCCAGACTTTTATACTTTCGTACCAATTTGCCGTCCGCACGGCCAAGCCGCCACCGTCTTTCCCCGCCGCCGGGTTCACGATACCGCCGCCGCACTCCGTTCCCGCCTGGAACCAGGCATGCGCGACCTTGGCCGGGGCCTCGCCATCGCCTAGGCAACCGCGAAAAGTCTCTAGAAACCTTTGGGATTTCGCCACGGCCGGACACCGTGCCGCCGAGACCAGCCCATGGCCCAGCATCGATCAAACGCCTCGGCGAATTCCAGTCAACCTATTTGATTTCGTATGATCAACGACATCACTGTTGGCCTGTCTACGCAATCGGCGAGACTGATCGTGCTGTGCACGTCGTGCGATCTTGGAGAGGCAATATTTGTGATTTAAAGGGTCTCTGCTCAACGCCTCGCCAAACTTAACGTTTCAGCGTAAGATCTGACACTAACCTCGTTTACCGAAACGGAAGTGAAATCGACACTTCACGCTCCGATTACTCAACCACCGGCACCGTGTAAGCTAATGCCCCAATATTCCCCTTGTTTCCCAGGAAATTCGCGTGGCACATGACGCAGTTTTCCGAGACGACGGGGACGCTTGTTGCAACGCGCAGGTAACGCTTTCCCCCCGTCTCGACGACCTCCTTGTACGACGTGTCGCCCGCAAGCAACTTCTTCGCGGCCGTCTGTTCGAAAGCGTCGCGTGGAACATCGTCCGGGTCCCCTATCACATCGGTGAGCCCCAGTAACCGGACATCGTACCACCCGTCTTTCTTCAGCGCGGCGAACAGGGTCTTGGCCGCGGTAGCGGCAGGAAAGTCAGAAGGCTTTTTCACATAATGGGAGTCAATCAGGACTATCGCGTTCTTATCGCGTTCTTGAAGAGATCATCGAGCATCTTAACCTCTTGCCGCGTCCGCTCCACTGCCGTGTCGGGCCCGGTACGCGTCGCGACTGGACGACCAGCCGGCGCAGGCCTGTTTACCAGGCCGGGTCCGGCGGTCTTAGCGATTGATCCAAAGTCGGGATAAGATCTATCTTGAGCGAAGCCGGCCGCCGTTGTGGCGACGAGCATTAGCGTGCAGACCGCCGGTACAGGCTTCATAACCGCCTCCTGCTGAGGTTTGCTTGGCCCGCGCGAGATGTTCTTATGTCCGAACGATGCTAGCCGAGATCGCAGAATTTCTCGAATCACATGCCCGCCAAGGTGACCGGCTCCTAATTGACGGCGCCGCCATGGGCCGCACACCATCGCCCTGGGTCCTGCGTTATCCGGCTCCAAGGGCCGGCGCCGCGGCAGAACGGGCCAGGTTGGACGAACACAGTTTAAGTGTCGCCTTAAGTGTCGCCGGGATCGCGCGATTCAATATCTCGCCGTCACGGGAGACCCGCAGATCCAAATTGCTTGGATCCGCGGACCATCCGGAGTTTCGACCTGTTGAAAGGCGTAACACTCTATTCTTGGCCGATGATAGACATATCCGTAGGGATAGGGGAGACCAAAAAAGGGCATTCCATCGACGGTCCCGACCGGCCTCGCCTGTGAGGGAACCGGCAACACCATCATGGCCAGGCATACACCGGCGGCGGCCGCGCCAAACTTCCGGAGGATCATCGTGCATTTCCGTGATTTTGAGAGTTGAGAGTGATCGTCTCATATATCGCATGAGTTATGGCCAAGAGCAAGCCAGAGCCCCAGGGCTTTGCTCGACTAACGTCAACCGTGGCGCGCGGGCCACAGTGACGGCGATCAGGCGTTGTCCGGGCCGACGTCAAACGGATGATGTGGCGCCGACCTTGCTTGCCAGCGAAACCCAAGATCGCGGATTTCGGCTTCGAGGCATTCGACCTCAAGCCGCAGCGCGCGGCCGGCGGAGAAGATAAATTCCACAATGCCCGCGGGCGGCTCGGTTTCCTTGAAGCCGATATCCAGGAGATTGAGAACGAGCGCCTCGTCTCGACAATGAAAGCCCAGGCACGAGACCTTGAGAACACGCCCGAAATGCAAGCCCGTGCGGCAGCGCTCGCAGCAAGGGCGTCCCCTTAGTGTCGCCGCGGCCCGCACCCAATCGAACCTCGCCGCGACCATCGCGAATTGTTTCGATTGGGGCAAAAAGGCCATTTCGCCGACACGCACCAAGGCATCCTGAAGATTTGCCGCGATCACCGCGAGATCGTCGGCGTCGAAGGCGATCAATCGAGGAAGGTCCGGCATCGGCGCCTCTGGATGAGTTATCATGGCAATCAATCCTAGGCGCGCCGGGCCGATAGAGGCGCCGTGCGTCGCCCTTTCCGGAATTGGGAAGCATTAGGCCATTGTCAAGCCAAATGGGCCCCGTTCGCGCAAAGAAATGCGGTAAATCAAGGACCTAGATGAGCGAACGGCACCCGCCTCATGACCCGAATGGGGTGGTCTCGCAGTTTGAATTTCCACCGTGAGTCGGAAGGGTCATCGACTCCGGTCAGGATTTAGGCTATGATACTCGCGCGGCGGCCGTGCTCCGGCGGCGAAGAGTCGTGCGCCCTTACGGCGCAAGACTCCACGGGAACATGGATATGCCTTTTGTCGATACCGGCAAACTAGAAGTGTTCGAGAAAGGGATAGGAGGCTGGCGCGGGCGCCAGTTTCACTCGCCCAGCATGACCTTCTGCCACTGGGAGTTCGACAGCGGCGCTTCTGTTCATGAGCACTCCCACGCCCAAGAAGAGGTTTGGGAGATATTGGCGGGCGAGCTTGAGGTCACGATAGACGGCGTCACTCAAATCGCCGCACCGGGCGTGGTGGCAATTGTTCCACCAAACGTAGTCCATTCAGTGAAGGCGCTCCGTGCCGGCAAGGCAATCGTCGTCGACTATCCGCTACGCCCCAAGGTCTGATTGCCGGCCGAAGTGCCACACGATGATCCTGCGATGACAGCGGCTGAGTTCGATCAGTCGCACGGGATACCGCCGCCGCTGGCGTCTAGAGTGGCAAAGGATGATTGGCATCCTGCTCCTCGTACTCACCTTCCTCGCTGCGCTGGGCGCCGGGTTGACAGCCGGCCTGCTCTTCGCATTTTCGGCCTTCGTGATGGATGCCCTTGCCCGCCTCCCGCCGGAGCAAGGCATTGCCGCCATGCAATCCATCAACGTGGCGGTGCTCAATCCATTATTCGTCACGGTGTTTTTCGGAACCGCCGCGTTGTGCATCGTCCTGGCGATCGCTTCCTTCTTCAGGTGGGGCGAAGCCGGCGCGATCTATCTCGTCGCCGGCAGTCTGCTCTATCTCGTCGGCACCATTGGAGTGACGATCGCGCTCAACGTGCCGCTGAACAACGCGCTGGCGGCCGTGGCGCCGAACAGTGCCGAAGGTGCTGTCCTATGGACGCGCTACATCGTCAGTTGGACGGCCTGGAACCATGTCCGAACTGTCGCAGCCCTGACGGCATTGGCATCGTTTATCGTGGCGCTCCGATAGCCGCGCCAACCGTTGCCGGCGGGTGTCTGGCAACGCGGCTGTTTTGGATGGGATCTCTGCCATGCTTGCTGCATGGCCGGAAATTCTACTGCGGCACTCCGCATGTTCGAAGCAAGCGACCCTGCGATCCGGTCCACGCGGGGTTTCAGCTATGAAATTGTCCCGATGCCAGGCGCGAAATATTAGCCGCAATCTTTGTGTGCGCAATTGTGACAAACAAGGAGTAATATCAAATCGGTTTTCGAAGTAAAAATCGCGCTCAGGCCAATCGGACGCGCGAACGGGGAAAACACGGGCCAACTCTCGGATTTCGCCATAAATTAATGGCAAACTCTCTCAAGCCCGCTACATTGGGGCAAGGTTTTTGCGTCCGGCGAGCGGGTCTCCCGGCGCCGTGGGTCGCCGCATTCCGACAGGATCGATGAAGACACCAAAGCCGTCCGCTAGCTCCGGCCTGGTGACGCGTTCCGGCACGCCGGGGCCCGCGCCTGAGCTCTTACCGGCGTCCGCGCCGGGGCGCGGAAAATCGCGGCAGGATTTGCCCCCGCAGGGACCGGCGGAAAAGCGTTTCGAAGGCCGCGTGATAAAAATCCGCGGCGCGCGCGAGCACAATCTTAAAAACATCGATCTGACAATTCCGCGCGACAAGCTCGTCGTGTTCACCGGCCTTTCCGGCTCGGGAAAATCCTCGCTCGCCTTCGACACGATCTATGCCGAGGGCCAGCGCCGCTATGTCGAATCGCTTTCGGCCTACGCGCGCCAATTCCTGGAAATGATGCAAAAGCCCGATGTCGATCAGATCGACGGCCTGTCGCCGGCGATCTCGATCGAGCAGAAGACGACCTCGAAAAACCCGCGCTCGACCGTCGCCACCGTCACCGAGATTTACGATTACATGCGGCTGCTCTTCGCCCGCATCGGGATTGCCTATTCGCCGGCGACGGGGCTGCCGATCGAGAGCCAGACGGTGAGCCAGATGGTCGATCGCGTGATCGCGCTGCCCGAGCGCACGCGGCTTTATCTGATCGCGCCGGTCATTCGGGGCCGCAAGGGTGAATATCGTAAGGAAATCGCCGAATTCATGAAGCGCGGCTTTCAACGTCTGAAAATCGACGGGCAATTTTATGAAATCGCCGACGCGCCGCAGCTCGACAAGAAGCTCAAGCACGACATCGATGTCGTGGTCGACCGGATCGCGGTGCGACCCGGGATCGAGGCGCGCTTATCGGAAAGCTTCGAGACCGCGCTCGAACTCGCCGACGGAATAGCGATTGTCGAATATGCCGATGAGAGGGACGAAAACGGCTCTCCCAAGCGGATTGTCTTTTCGTCCAAATTCGCCTGCCCGGTGTCCGGCTTCACCATCCCCGAAATCGAGCCGCGCCTGTTCTCCTTCAACAATCCATTCGGCGCCTGCCCGCATTGCGGCGGCCTCGGTATCGAGCAGACCCTCGATCCCGAGCTGATTGTCCCCGATCCGAAGCTCCCCCTGCGCAGAGGTGCCATAGCTCCCTGGGCACGCTCCAGCTCGCCCTATTATTTGCAAACCCTCGAAGCGCTCGCCAAGCATTTCAAGTTCCGCCTCGATACGCGTTTCGAGACGCTGCCGCATCAAGCCCGCGATGTGATCCTGCATGGCTCGGGCGAGGAGGCCGTGCGCTTTTCCTATGACGATGGTTTGCGCTCCTATGACGTTGTGAAGCCCTTCGAAGGCGTCATCGGCAATCTCGAACGGCGTTTTCGCGAGACCGAAAGCGAATGGGCACGCGAGGACATCGCCCGCTATATGACGGCTTCGCTTTGCGGCGTCTGCGAAGGCACGCGGCTGCGTCCGGAGGCGCTCGCGGTCAAGATCGAGGGTTGCCACATCAGTCAATTGACCGCGCTTTCGGTGCGCGCCGCGCAAGGTTGGTTCGGCACGCTGGCTCCGAAGCTCGATGCAAAACGGCGCGAGATCGCCAAGCGCATTTTGAAAGAGATTTTCGACAGGCTCTCGTTCCTTGTCGATGTCGGCCTCGACTATCTCACTCTTTCCCGCGCTTCCGGCACGCTGTCCGGTGGCGAGAGCCAGCGCATTAGGCTCGCCTCGCAGATTGGGTCGGGCCTGACCGGCGTGCTCTATGTGCTGGACGAACCTTCGATTGGCCTGCATCAGCGCGACAATGCGAGGCTTCTCGACACCTTGCGGCGGCTGCGCGACCTCGGCAATACGGTTATAGTCGTCGAACATGACGAGGACGCAATTCTTGCCGCCGATCATGTCGTCGATTTCGGCCCAGGCGCAGGCATTCACGGCGGCGAGATCGTGGCGCAAGGCACCGCCGCCGAAATCATGGCGGACAAGGATTCGCTGACCGGCCAATATCTCACCGGCGCGCTTGAGGTCGCAGCGCCGCGCCGCCGGCGCAGACCGGAGCCGGGCCACAAGCTCACCATTGTCAGCGCCCACGGTAATAATCTCAAAAATATCTCTGCCGCGATCCCGCTCGGGGTTTTCACCTGTGTCACCGGCGTCTCCGGTGGCGGCAAATCGACCCTCATTATCGATACGCTCTACAAAGCAGCCGCGCGGCGGCTCAACCGCGCGCTCGAACATCCGGCGCCGCATGAGCGCATCGACGGTCTCGAACTTCTCGACAAGGTCATCGACATCGACCAATCGCCGATCGGACGCACGCCGCGCTCGAATCCGGCGACTTATACTGGCGCCTTCACGCCGATTCGGGAATGGTTCGCCGCCCTCCCGGAAGCCAAGGCGCGCGGCTATCAGCCTGGACGATTCTCCTTCAACGTGAAGGGAGGACGCTGCGAGGCCTGCCAGGGCGACGGAGTGATCAAGATCGAGATGCACTTTTTGCCAGACGTCTACGTCACTTGCGATGTCTGCAAGGGCAAGCGCTACGATCGCGAGACGCTCGAAGTGAAATATCGCGGCCAATCGATCGCCGGCGTGCTCGGCATGACGGTCGAGGAAGCAGCGAGCCTATTCAAGGCGGTGCCTTCGATCCGCGAAAAATTAGCGACTCTCGCCCGCGTCGGCCTCGGCTATGTCAAGGTCGGCCAGCCGGCCACCACCTTGTCCGGCGGCGAGGCGCAGCGGGTCAAACTCGCCAAGGAGCTTTCCAGGCGCGCGACGGGCCGCACGCTCTATATTCTCGACGAGCCAACCACCGGGCTGCATTTCCACGATGTCGCAAAACTCCTCGAAGTGCTGCAGGAACTGGTCGATCAAGGCAATACGGTCATCGTGATCGAACACAATCTCGAGGTCGTGAAAACGGCCGACTGGATCATCGATCTTGGTCCCGAAGGCGGCGACGCCGGCGGCGAGATCGTCGCG
>DATBYR010000230.1:0-3271 GCA_036513565.1 Methylocella sp.
GACGATGGCCGATCACCTTCAGGTCTACAAATATTGCATCCAGCAGGTGGCGCAAAGCTACGGCAAGACGGCGACCTTCATGCCGAAGCCGGTGTTCGGCGACAATGGTTCGGGAATGCATGTCCATCAATCGATCTGGAAAGCCGGCAAGCCGGTATTCGCCGGCCACAAATATTCCGATCTCAGTCAGGACTGCCTTTATTACATTGGCGGGATCATCAAGCATGCCAGGACGCTGAATGCCTTCACCAACCCCACGACAAATTCCTACAAGCGGCTGGTGCCTGGGTTCGAGGCGCCGGTCCTCCTCGCCTATTCGGCGCGCAATCGCTCGGCCGCCTGTCGTATTCCCATGTACTCGCCCGACCCCAAGGCGAAGCGTGTCGAAGTCCGCTTCCCGGATCCGGCGGCCAACCCTTACCTCGCCTTTTCGGCGATGCTGTTGGCGGGTCTCGACGGGATCCTGAACAAGACCGATCCGGGCCAGCCGATAGACAAGGATCTCTACGATCTGCCGCCAAAGGAAGTAAAGAAAATCCCGACCGTCTGCGGCTCGCTCCGCGACGCCCTCGCCAATCTCGACAAGGACCGCGCGTTCCTCAAGGCCGGCGGCGTCTTCGACGACGACGTCATCGACAGCTATATCGAATTGAAGATGGGCGAGGTGTTGCGCTGCGAGATGACCCCGCACCCGGTCGAATTCGACATGTATTATTCGTCGTGAGTCTATCCCGAAGGAACTGAGCGGGGGCGGCCTAATGGCCGCCCCTTTTTCTCGGGCTCCTCGCCGCGATCCCAGGGAAACGGCGCCTGGCAGAGCGCCGATGGCGTTCAAGCCTTGCTGCGGCAATCGGCATCATCGATTGGCCGGGTTCCGCCGCCGCGATCCGGCTTGCGGGAGTTTAAGCGCGCTTGAAACTTTTCGGGCCCGGCTCCCGTAAAGATCTGCATACCGGACGATCAAGCCGGTGATCCCAAGAAGGAGCACATCATGAAATTTCCTCGCAAGACGCTCGCCGCCACGGTTTTTCTCGCCGCCGCGGGCATCTCCGGAATCGCTTCCGCCGAAATGACCAAAATGGTCGGCGGCGCGGCCATGTATCCGAGCAGGAACATCATTCAGAACGCGGTCCACTCCAAGGACAACACGACGCTCGTTGCGGCGGTCAAGGCGGCGGGCCTCGTCGAGACTTTAGAAGGCCCCGGTCCGTTCACCGTTTTTGCGCCGACCAACGCGGCCTTCGCGCAACTTCCCGCGGGCACCGTCGATTCATTGCTGAAGCCGGAGAACAAGGATCAGCTCGTCTCGGTACTCACCTATCACGTGTTGCCGGGCCGCTTGACCACCGCTGACTTGAAGGAAGCCGTCAAGGAGGGCGGCGGACAGACAACATTCAAGACGGTGCAGGGCGAGCCTCTGATTATTACAGAAAAAGGCCGCGCCTTCGGCGTCACCGATTCGAAAGGCCACACCGCGCGCATCACGATCGCCGACGTTCTCCAATCGAACGGCGTGATCCATGTCATCAACAAGGTTTTGATGCCCTGAACAATTCGATGCCGGCGTTCGTCGCAAGGAAGCCACGGGCGCTACTCGCGCCCGTGGACTTCATTGAAACACGCGAACACGACCTGCGTGTCGCCGAAGCGGCGCGTCTCGCGTAAAACAATTCCCTCGGGCAATGCGACTTCCGCCCCCGCGCGTTCCTCGATGACCGTCAACGCGCCCCTGCAGAGCCAGCCTCCGTCGCGCAAACCTTTGAGCGCCGGCGGGACGAGACCCTTGCCGTAGGGCGGATCGAGAAAGGCAACACTGAAACTCCCTCCCTCGGGTGCGGCGCCGAGCTTGCGCGCGTCGCGCCGAAGGACGCGGGCCGCGCCGCCGAGATCGAGCGCCGCGAAGTTGGCGCGGATGATCGCAGAGGCTTGCGCGCCCTGGTCCACCAGCAAAGCGAACGCCGCGCCGCGCGACAGCGCCTCGATCGCCATCGCGCCGGTGCCGGCGAATAGGTCGATGACACGGGCGCCAGCGACGGGGTTGCCATAGGAATGCGCGAGAATATTGAAAACCGTCTCGCGCAGGCGGTCCGAGGTCGGCCGGATCGCGTCCGAACGTGGGCTTTTCAACGCCCGGCCTTTCAACCTGCCGCCGACGATGCGCATGGTGCATCACGATTTGCCGCGAGGGTGCCCTTTTGGGGGTCCGCCGCGCCCTCTGGGCCCGCCCCCTCTAGGTGGTTTTGCGCCGCTTGCCGGTCTGACGCCCCCTGGCTTTTCATAGGGTCTTCGCGAACGAGGACCAATCGAACGCTTTTGCGTTTGGTCGCGGCCCCGCGCGGGGCCTTCCGGGTTTCCCCTCGTGCGCCGGTCTTCTGCCTCGAATTTCAGGTATGGCGGAGCCAGAATTTGCGCCCTATTGGTATTGAGATTGGGAGGACCGGGTGCCGGGGTTTTTTGTGCTCTGGGAGGCTTGTGCCAGCGTTCCTGCTTGGTTTTTTGAAACGCGCCCTCCGTCGTGCGTTGTTTTGTTGGCTTGGAGCCTGCCGCTGGCCCGCCGGCGCGCCGCGCGAGGCGTTCGCTTGCGTCATTGCGGTCCCGGCGCCCGGCTTCGAAGCGGCGGCCATTGCGCGTGTCCGGCGGCTTACGCTTGTCCTGGCGCTTGTCGTCGCGTTTGGCGGACACGAGTTGTTCGACATAAACCGTCCGTCCGCCGCGATCGGCCGTCTCGCGACGCTCGATCCGTTGGCGCTCCTTTGGCGGCTTGCCATATTCGGCGCGCAACGCGGAAACATGTTTACGGGCGGGGAGTGCCGGTTTAACCTTCACTGCGGCACTTGCTTCGGGTTGGCGATCGTCCCCCCGCGGTCTCGCCGCGCGCGGACTTCGTGTCTCGTGCCGCGCAGCCCAGTGATCGCGGCGAGGACCCGCGTTGTTCCGAGGCTCGCGCGCCAAAACATCGACAATTACCGCCGCTTCGTTTCCGGCATGAAGCGGGCTCGAAAAATCCGTGCCCGCGGCCTTGGCGAGCGCCGGTCCGAGCTGATCGCGCAGGACGCGCGTGCGCACCTCCTCGACCGCGCCCTCGGCGAGTTCGCCGAGCTGGAACGGTCCGAAGGACAGCCTTATCAGGCGGTTGACTTGAAGCCCGATATGTTCGAGCACGCGCTTGATCTCGCGGTTCTTGCCTTCGCGCAACGCCATCGTTAGCCAGCTGTTGGCGCCCGGCACGCGATCGAGGGTCGCCTCGATGCCGGCATACTTCACGCCCTCG
>DATBYR010000231.1:0-6883 GCA_036513565.1 Methylocella sp.
CGCGCCCATGTCGATCAAGGCGGCGCCGAGTTCGGCTTCATCGTCGGCCAAGGCCGCAAGACCCGCCGCGTAAGGCGTGGCGACCATCGCGTCGACCGTCAGATGGCAGCGTTCGACCGCGAGCATCAGGTTGCGCGCGGCGGCGGCGTCGCAGCTCAGCACGTGCATATCCGCGCCGAGTTCATCGCCAACCATCCCCCTAGGATCTTGAATGTGACGCGTTTCGCCCAATGCAAAGCCGATTGGCAGGGCGTGCAGCACCGCCCTGCCCTCTTGTCCGCCGCGCATTGTGCAAGCCTCCAGCACACGGTGGACATCGGCTTGCGTAACGGCCCGCCCGGCGATCGCGACCTTGGCATCATAGAGCCGCGATGCAAGCCTGCCGCCGGTCGCGTTCACGATCACGCTTTCGACCTGCACCCCCGCCATGCGCTCCGCCGCGTCGACGGCGAAACGGATGGCTCCTTCCACCGCGTCCATATCGACGACGGCGCCGCCCTTGATCCCGCGCGAGCGTTGATGTCCGATGCCAAGAATGCGGCAACGATGGGTGCGCCCGCGCAGCGGCTCGGAAGGGTCGCTTGGGTTCAGCCGCGCGATAAGACAGACGATTTTCGACGTTCCGATGTCGAGCACGGAAAGGACCGCGCTTTTGCGGGCCGGCAAGGACGGAAAGCGTGGCGGCAATACCGTCGAATTCATGTCCGGCCGCCTTTCACCTTGGTCTTGCTCGGAAGCATCGCGGCGCGTTCGGCCGCCGCTTCCTGAGCGAGACGCGCGACAACCCGTCCGGATTGCCGAAGGTCGAGCGAAACGATGTCCTTGTCGAGCACATGCGAAGTTCGCTGAAGGTCAACGAGCCTTGCCAGCGCCGCCTCGGGCTCCATTTCCGGCAAGAGAACGTCGATCCCGTTTGCCGTTTTCAATGTCCAGCGGCGTCCGGCGACGAGCACGCCCGCCACTATCCGTTCGCGCAAATCTCCCGCCGTTTCGAGAAGCGCCAAATATTGGTCGAGTTTCTCGTTGGCCCCCGCGCCCACGACGAGCGGCAGATGAATGAAGCGCCGGTCGCGCATGGCGGCGACGGGAACGCCATCGGCGGCCACGATTTGCACTTGCCCGTCGCATTGCCACAGGGCGAAAGGCTGACGCTCCTCGATTTCGATCAGGAGCCGGTCCGGGTAGAGCTTGGTGACAGCCGCTTCCTTGACGAGCGGAAGCTGTTTCAGCCTCTCCCTTATTTTCGCGACATCGAGAAACAGCAGCGAATTGCGCGAACCTATCCCGGCGATCGCGAGAATGTCTTGCTCCTTGAGTTCGCGCTCGCCGGCGATGGTCACCGCCTTGATGGAGAAACCCAGCGCCTTGGCAAGGACGTCGGCTGGTTCACCTTCCGCGGCCACGAAGGCGGCGTAGTGGCCGCCTTTCACCGCGCCGTAAGTGCCGGCAGCCGCTAACAGCGCCAGGGAAAAGCAAGCGCCTACCCCCGGCCCGGCCAGCCGGGCGAGGATTTTATGCCGCAAGCCCGGCCTCGGCTGGCGCGCGGGCGGCAGGACTTGCCGCGCGGATGGGGCTTCCGGCACGGGCAAAGCCCCGGCGTAGGCCATCGCCGCCGGAGCGAAGCCAATGTTCACCGCTCTCAACGATCGCAGGAGGCGTCGTCCACCATCCATCGAACAAGCTCACCGAATTTGAGACCGGCATGGCCCGCGAGTTCCGGCACAAGCGAAGTCTCGGTCATCCCAGGCTGGGTGTTGACTTCCAAAACCACGAGCTCCCCCGTCCCGCCGGGAGAGTCGTCGTACCGGAAATCCGTCCGGCTCACGCCGCGACAACCGAGTGTCCTATGCGCCACGAGCGCCAAGTGTTGAACATTTTGGTAAATATTTCCTTTAAGTTTCGCCGGAAGGACGTGAATGGAACCGCCTTTCGCGTATTTTGCGTTATAGTCGTACCAGCCCCCGTCCGCAGCGCGTATCTCTATGACATCATAAGCTTTTTCGCCGATGACGGCGCAGGTTAGCTCGCGGCCGGCGACGTAGCGCTCGACCAAGACCTGGTCTCCGTGTGGCCAATCTTTCTTGGTTAATTCTTGCGGCGGAGGATTTTGACCCTCTTGCACGATTAGGACACCTACGGAAGATCCTTCGTCGAGGGGCTTTATGACGTAAGGGGGCGGCAAAACATGCTTTTGGGCCGCCGTGAAGCGATCGGTCGTAACTCCTTCCGCGATTGGCACCCCGGCGGCGCGAAAAAGTTCCTTGGCGCGATCCTTTCGCATGGCGAGCGCCGAGGCGAGCACGCCGGAATGGGTGTATGGAATGCGCAGCATTTCCAAAATGCCTTGCATGATGCCGTCCTCGCCAAAACGCCCGTGCAGCGCGTTGAATGCAACGTCAGGGCGGAGATTGGCCAGCGTCCCGGCGATGTTGCGGTCCACATCGACGCGGGTGACATGATAGCCGTCGGCTTCGAGCGCTTTCGCGCAGGCCTCGCCCGAGCGCAGCGAAACCTCGCGCTCCACCGAAAGTCCGCCCATCAGCACGGCGACGTGTTTTGGCATGAACAGTCACCCATCAGTTTGGTCAGTTTAAGGGGGCCAACCGGACCAAAAAGTTTCCCGTGAAACATTTTTTGGTGCAATGGATAAATTGGGCAATTGCATGCGAAGAAGGCGCGGCGAGATATGAGCCAAGGATTTGGGGCAAGCGCAAGGTCAGGATATAATGTAGAGGCACAGTCAGACATTTTTTTTGGCCTGACACGCCAAGTTGCGAAGAGAGTGAAGCCCACTGTCATGGCCCGTGCCCGAATCAAGTCCAGGGTTGACCGGCCGGCCAAACGCCAAAGGCAGGAGTCTGGATGCCCGGCTCAAGGCAGCTCGTGGCCGGGCATGACGGCGAGAGTTGCGGAAAGTAAGGCCTGGTATGAGGGGTCAATTCTCGATCACGCCACATCGAGCATCAGTACTCTCATTATACAGAGGATCCCAACTTACTCTTACTGGGGGTTGAGTCGGTAATGCCGTCTGGTGTGCGCGGTTACGAGGCGGCTAGCGGTAGGGGACCTCACTCCCTCCCATGTGACGCCGAAAAATCGATCTTGGGGCCCACCGGCACAATGCCCGTCGGATTAATCGTCACGTGGCGCTTGTAATAATGGCCCTCGATGAGGTCGACGGCGTCCAGACACCGGTCGAAGGCCGGTGGCGACGGCGGGCGCGGATGACGATTTAGCAAAATCGTCATCCCCTGAATAGGGGGCGCGGTGGAAGCGGTTTCGTGACAATCAATCCGGGCGATGCGGGCTTAGGGGGAGAACATAGCAGTTAGATTCTTTGTTGGAGAGTGTAATAATGGCGAGCGGACGGGGGCTAGTCGAGAGAGCGCGCAAGCACATTGGTGAAGAATATAGGTTTGTCGACGTTCCTAAGGATGATGCGAACTGGCGTGGACCTTGGGATTGCGCGGAATTTATATCTTGGCTCGTATATCAGGAAGCGGGCGTCCTCTACGGTTGCGACAACAATAAGGGTGATCCTCACAAAGCGAATGCTTGGACAGGTCATTGGAAACGAGATGTGGAGAAGGGTGGAATTCGCTCGCCCGTCGATAAAGCGGCGGCGACTGTTGGAGGCATTCTTCTCCGTTTTCCTCCAGGGGTGCCAGGAAAGTACGGGCACATCGTCCTGTCAGACGGGCGTGGCGGCACTATCGAGGCGATGGGGAGAGCTTATGGCGTGAAAGCCGGAAAAGTCGCCGGCAGGACATGGCACGCTGGAATTCTGCTGCCGGAGATTACGTATGACGGCGCCCACGAGACAGTAGAAGTATCTGGTCCGTCTCATTTGTTCGCCCTCAATGCCCCCAATATGAGTGCTTCAACCGTCAGGCGGGTCCAACAAGCCTTGAAGGCAAAGGGGTTTGATCCGGGGGAGATCGACGGCGCGTTCGGCCCGAAGACGATGGAAGCCGTAGTCGCCTTTCAAGACGCACAAGGCTTGATTGTCGATGGAGAAGTGGGGGAAGGAACGGCCGAGGCCCTGGGGATCGACTTGGTCGCCTCGGCGCCGGTTATTGCCGATATCGCACCCAACGTTTTGAATGTTTCAGATACAGAGAGGCCGGGAACCATGCTTCCACTCATTCCAATTGCTCTCCAATTGCTTCCAGGACTTGTCAACCTCATCGCGGGCGACAAGGCAGGACCGGTAAAAGACGCCATTAACAAAGCGGTAAGCGACATTACAGGCACGACTGACTCCGCCGCTGCTCGGCAGAAGATCAGTTCGGATCCCGCAGTTGCTGCTCAGCTTCAGCTGAAGCTGGCGCAAATTGCGGCCGACCAGGAAGAAAAGAGGAATCAAGCGCATCTCGCGGAACTCAAGGCACAGCGGGAAGCGCAACTCGCGGAGCTCAAGACACAACAGGAAGCACAACTGACGGTGCTCAAGGCGCAGCAGGAGCAGGAAGCTGGCCGTCGCCAGGAAGAGCTCGAACGTTTCAAAACAGATTTGCGGGATCGGGAGGACGCTCGTAGCCGCCTCTTTGAAGCGGCGAAGTCAGGGGGGTCAGCGACGTCGCCAGCGGTCTGGGCGCCTATAGCCATATCGTTAATAGTCACGCTCGGATTTTTCGGTGTCTTTATATTTCTCGTTTCGGGTGCCGCGACATTAGATGATGCGAAAGGCACCTTTCAGCTCGTTAATCTTACGCTTGGCGCTCTTGTCGCCGCCTTTACAACGGTTGTCAGTTTCTGGTTGGGATCGTCACAAGGATCCCGCATAAAGGATAAGGAAAACGCGGACGTGCAGGCCTCGCAATCGAAGGACCTGAACGAAACAATCAAGTCGCAGACCGCAACGCTCAAAGAGGTTCAGTCGACCAGTTTGGACGCTGTTCGTCAGGCGTCCACTGCCGAAAAAATAGCCAAGATACAACCAGCCGCAGCGGTGAAACGATCAAACTTTCCGAAGTGTGTCGACGTTGTCTTGGCCCATGAAGGAAAATTTTCCAACCGCAGCGATGATCCGGGCGGCGCGACGAATTTTGGTATCACGCAGAAAACGCTCAGCGCGTGGTTACAGGAGCGCGGTGAGTCCGCCGCCACCGTCGATGACGTAAAAGACCTCACTCGAGAGAGGGCGTGTGAAATCTATCGAACGAATTATTGGAATGTATTGAGGTGCGAGGATCTTCCAGCCGGCGTTGACTTGGTGACGTTTGATTTTGGCGTAAACGCCGGACCGGGTAGGGCGGCCAAAATTTTGCAGATGGCGGTAGGAGCTGCAAGCGACGGTTCTATAGGCTCCGCGACCGTTGCGGCGGCGAAGGCGATGCGACCCCAGGACGCGATCCGTAGAATGTCGGAGCTACGGCTCGATTTTTACCGCCAGCTGCCTGGATTTGCAACCTTCGGGAGAGGATGGACCAATCGAACGCAAGAAGTAGAAAGAGCAGCGACGGCGATGACCGAACCAGAAGCGGTTTCGTAAAGTTGCATACTTCGAAAGCCCCAAAGCCGATGATTTGCGACCTGCGATTCCCATTCGCCGTCTCGGCGTCGCGTCACCTGACCGAAAATTAGTTGAGCGGCTTCGTAGCCTTTGACGGACATGAAGCCCGCTCGCCCTTGATAAAGAGCCACTACTCTGAAGTGGCCGCCTTTCCCACCCGGAGAATTTCCCACTCCAGAGCTATCCCGCTCGTTTCCAGCACGCGGGCGCGAACCAATTCGCCAAGACTTTCCAAATCCGCCCCACGTGCGGCGCCGCGATTGATCAGAAAATTGCAATGCTGCATTGACACCTGCGCATCGCCCAGCGCAAGTCCGCGGCAGCCCGCTTTGTCGATCAGCTCCCATGCCTTGTGCCCCGGCGGGTTTTTGAAGGTCGAGCCGCCGGTGCGCGTGTTGACGGGCTGCGTTTCCGCGCGGGCCTTGGTGATCTCCGCCATCTCCGAAAGGATCACTTGGCTGTCGCCGGGGCTGCCCACAAAAACCGCGCTCGTGAAGATCACATCGTCCGCCACGCCGCAATGGCGGTAGGAAAATCCCATGTCCGCATTGGACAGCTCGACAATCTTGCCACTGCGCCCGACGCCACGGCAGGAGACGAGAACGTCCCTCGTCTCGGCGCCATAGGCTCCGGCGTTCATCCTAAGCGCGCCGCCAATGGCGCCGGGGATGCCGCGAAAAAAAGAAAGGCCCGCGAGGCCCGCATTGGCGGCGGCGGAAGCGAGTTTTACATCATGACAGGCCGCCCCCGCGCGCAAAAAAAGACCCTCGATCGTGACCTCTTGAAAACTTTTGCCGAGGCGGATCACGACGCCTTCGATGCCGCCGTCGCGCACCAGAATGTTGGAGCCAGCGGCAAGCACCAGAACCGGAATCGTGGGATCGAGCAGGGTAAGAAAATACGATAGATCGCTTTCGTCGGCCGGCTCGAACAACGCCTGCGCGGGACCTCCGGTCCTGAACCACGACAAGCCGGCCATAGGCGCATGGCTTGCGAGGGATCCGCGTAGACCGGGAATCTCCGCGCGGAGTTGTAGCGCAATATCGGGAAAGATCGGGGGCTGGTCATTACGCGGGGACAGCGGCATCGAGCACCGTTTGCGCCGCGAGCTGGCCCGGCAGCGCGTGCGCCCATTGGGTGATATTGCCCGCGCCAAGGAAGACAATGTAATCGCCGGGCTAGGCGAGGGAACGGATGAGCGCGGGCAAATCCTCGGGCCGTTTCAGACCGAGCGCATGGCCGTGTCCCCGCGCCCTCAAGGCGGCGACGAGCGAATCCCGATCGGCGCCTGCGATGGGCGCTTCGCCCGCTGAATAGACATCGGCGACGATCACCGTATCGGCATCGTCGAACGCCCCCGCAAAACCG
>DATBYR010000232.1:0-9518 GCA_036513565.1 Methylocella sp.
GACGATCTCGACCGGAAGACCGCGCGCGTGCGCCTCGGCCGCGATCCTCGCCGCCACCTTATTGGCGCCAACCGCGAGCGCGGCGGCATCCTTGGGAACGAAGATAAGCGTCATGCGCCGCATGCCTCTTCGAGAGCCTCGGCGATTTTGTCCAGGTTCAAGCGTCCAAGTGGTTCGCCATCGAGAAGAGCCGAGGGCGACGTGGCGCAAAGGCCAAGGCAATAGACCGGCTCGACCGTCAGTTCGCCATCAGGTGTCGTGCCATGCCAGCCGACGCCGAGTTTGGCCAGAACGGCCGCCGCCAAATCCTCGCTGCCCATGCTCTGGCAGGCCTCGGCACGGCAAATCTGCAAACGGTGAGGCGCGCAAGGTTCACGGCGAAAATCGTGATAGAAGGTCACGACGCCATGCACCTCGGCGCGGGTCAGATTAAGCGCATCGGCAATGAGCGGCACGGCAGCGGCGCTGACACAACCAAACTCTTCCTGCAAGGCGTGCAAGATCGGAAGCATGGGGCCTTCAAGCCCGGCATGTTCGGCAATAACTTCCTTGGCGCGCTCGGCGTTCCAGGCGGAGGCCTTGAGCACGCGTTCCCGATCCATTGTGTGAACTTTCGGAATATGAGCCGTTGTCCTCCAAAGATCAATAAAATAGTCTTGTAAACTTATCGGCATCTTCTATCAATGGGGATCGCTCAAAATCACCGTTTTTGCGGCATGGCGAGCCTGTCCGCTTCGGCGACGAGTGCCTGGGTTAATGGCGGAATCGGCTCCCGGTGCGGCGACACGAGCCCGATGATATGAAGTTCGCGGGGCTCCGTTATGGGAATCGAGCGCAGCGGCTCGCTCACGCCCAGCAGATTGGCTAGCTTTTCCGGCACGATGCAGGCGCAGCCGCCGCTCCGGGCATGCGAAAATAAGACCACCATCGAGTTGGATTCGATCGGCGGCGGCGCGGCGGATTTCGCTAGGAGCCGGTCGATAATGCGGCGGTTTTGCATGTCGGGGGTGAGCAGGCAGAGGGGAATGCGCCCGACATCCGCCCAACTCACCTCTGTGCGCTCGGCGAGCGGGCTTCCGGCGGAGGTCAAGAGCCTGTACTGCTCGCGGTAAAGCGGCACCGTGTGGAGCTGGCCGAGCGGCTCGTTGTCGAGATAGGTCAAGCCCGCGTCGATTTGGAAATCGTCGAGCATCGAGAGGATTTCGCGGGATGTGCGCGAAAGCACGGTGAAGCGCACGGCCGGATGTTTGGCCCGGAAAGGCGTGGTGAGTTCGGCGACCATGGGGAGCGCGGTTGGCACGGCGGCGAGCGTCAAATGCCCGGCGAGCGCGGTCTTAGACGCATGAACGTCCTGGCGCATGGCGCGCGCGTCGCTGACGATGCGCCTCGCCCATTCGAGCACGCGCTCGCCTTCCGCCGTCAGTCCGTAAAAGCGCGAGCTGCGATTGACGAGCAGGACCCCCAATGTGTCTTCGAGCTGCTTGATTCCCGCCGACAAGGTGGGCTGGGTCACGCCGCAGGTTTCGGCGGCGCGGCTAAAATTGCGTTCCCGCGCCAATGCTATCAAGAATTCGAGCTTGTCGATCACGGCGCCGCGCCGGACTGCGCGAGTTCGGCGCCGGCGCGCATGGCGGCCTTCCGGCGCGCGAACGCCGTAATCAAGGCCGCGTGGCTCCAGGCGAGGGATTTGGCCGAGGTCTGGACGCCGGTCGCTTGGTCGAATTGCTCCGAAAGCTCCCCCGAGGCGGGGGTAAAGGCCGCGACGGTTGCCATGAATTGATCGCCGCGCCGGAGCAAGGCCTCAAAACGGCGTTGTCGATGCTTTGGCGCCGGCGGCGGGAGCGCCAAGGAATCATCCGCCGCGCCTCCCGCCACCGCTGCGGCGAGAGCAAAGTAAAATTCCGCCGCGCCGAGGGTTGAAAAATAATAGGCGCCACCGCTGAAGTAACGGTCGCCCGCATAGCGGCCCATGGCGGGGCCCCGGGTTTCGGCGCGGTCGCGGTTGATCGCGTAGCTTGCGTCAAAGAGGTCCTCGAGCCGCGCGAGGGTTGCCATGACCCTCGGATCGAGAACGCTGTGCGCTCCCTTCTTGCGCGCGGCGTGGATCACCGCGAGAATCGTCGCAAAATCAAGTTCCCTTCCGGGCATGCCGTTCGCGACACCACGGCGGCTCGCGTAAAAGCCATTGGCGGGGCACCAGTATTCGTCCAGCGATTTTGCGATCTCTTGCGCCGCCGCGAGGCAGGCGTGCGTCCGCGCGGCTTCGTCCGTGCCGGTTTCCGCCAGCCATTGCGCGCCATCGGCGAGCGCCGCGTGGTGCACAAGTCGGGTGTAATAATGGTGGCCCAGCTCTTCCTCCCAAATGTCGAAACAGGGCTCGCGCCAATGCCGGAGGATAAACTCAAGATCGGTCAGGATAAGAGCGCGCATGGACGCGCGGGCTTGGCCATCGAGGCCATCGAGAGGCCAAAAGCGCATGAGCGCCAGAGCCCGCAAGGCTGGGCCATCGTGTTGCGGGCGCGACCATTTGGAGATGTCGAGCGTCCCGTCCGGGTTGAACCGCGGCTCGCCAAGAACACGGTCCCCGGTGATCTGTCGCAGATCGCTATCATCCCGCACGAATTGCAAAAAAAATGGATCGATGTTTTTCCTGAAATCGTTGGCAAGCCGCAAAAAGCCGGCCCCGTCAAGACGATTGAGAGAGAGGCTGAACGCGACAAAATCCTTGAAACGGGAAAGCCCCTCCCCGGCGAAGGTTCCCTCGGCAATCACATGCCGCAAGGCATCGATGACGAGCGCCGAATCGCGCAGCCAATGGAAGAAATAGTCGGGGTCCGGGTCCCAGGAGCCAAGCGCGGGCGAGGCCAACACGGATCCCCGCGCGGGCCGGATCGTCTGACCAAACCCGCGCCGCTCCTTGACGAGATGCGCCGCCGAAATGGCGCGCAGCATTGCCGCCGCTGAAACATCGTTTTGGTGCGCCATCCAATCGAGCAAAAGAGTTTTTTCGTCGCCCCGAACGCCCTCGGTCGTCGCCCCGGCCGTTGCCATCGGCTCGCCTCCTAACTCACCTGCGGGCTTGAAAAGCCGAGCCGCGCCAGCCCGATCCTGACGTCGGGATCCGACATAAACAGCTTCCACAAAAGTCCGGTCCGGTAATTCTCAATCATGATCACGATCGGCCCCTGATCGATTGCGAGATACGTGCTTGCATACCAGTCATGGGTCTCGCTGAAGGCATCGGTGAAGCCGAAGCGGCCCCAAATTCGATCTCCCAGCAAGTCGTAAAAATGGCGAAGGGCGCGCATCGCCTGCTCCGGCGCATAGGGAAAGCTCGACAGTGCCGCCGTGGGCGTAATGACGCCAGTGTCGTTGTCCGGGGCATGTGGGACATATCCTGCCGGATCGTCGCTCGCGGTCAAGCCCCAGCACGCGGGTCCGAAGCCCTTATTGCGGTTGGGATTGCGCACGCAGTGCGCGTAGTTGATCAGGGTATGCTGGACGTTTTGTTCGAAATAGCTTGCGTAGGTGTCCTTTAGCCCGCGCGGATCGAGCCCGCAGAAGGAATAATGAGCAAAGAACAAAGGCCCTCCGAAGTCCGGGCCAAGCGGCAGATCGATATCGTAATAGCGGCGGCGGTTGATGAATGTGCGGCTTTGCGCGAAACCGTTATGATAGACCGAGGCGCCGATCGCGTAACGAGGCGAGGCGGCCGCGAGCACGTAAGTGACGAGGCATTCGTTCCAGCCGCGGATGTCGCCGTCGAGGGCGAAGCCATTGTTGGGACTCCAATGCCAGGTCAAGACATGGCGGCCGTCGCGCGCGTGCCAGTTCCATTCGGCATCGAGCCACAACCAGGTAATCCGATCGCGAAGGCTTTTCTCGGCGGGGTTGTCCGCGGTGAAATATTGGCGGGCGCATAAGAGCCCCTGAAACAGAAACGACGTCTCGACGATGTCGGAACCATCGTCCTTTCGGCCAAACCTTATCGCCGCCCCGGTGCGGCCATTCATGAAATGCGGTAACAGACCATGGTAGCATGGCGCCCGTTCCAGAAAGCCGAGCATGAGGGCTAGCCGGTTTGCTGCTTCGTCCCGTGTGATCCAGCCGCGCTCCGCCGCGACAATGATCGCCATGACCGCAAAACCGGACCCGCCGGTGCAGACGAGATCGTCGCCGGGGTCCGTGGCAAGCCCAGTGCGGTCGCGCGCGAGGCCGCAGAGCGGATGCGCGCCCTCCCAGAAAAACCGGAAAGTCTGGCGCTGGACGAGATCGATGAGCGCCGCGTCCGGCACGCCTTCGCGGGGCTTGATGTTTGGTAAATGTCTCCGGACGGCCTGCATCGGCTGGCAATTCCTAATTCCGGCGGTCAAACGGCGGGGGCCTTTTGTTTCGCGGGCTGGACCGGAACCGGGGTCCCGGCGCAGGGCGCCAGGCGCTGGCCTTCCGGGTCTTCGATCAGGTGGAGGACACGCGTGAAAAAGCCTCGCTGCGTGTCCGCCTGGCCGATATTGACGATAGCCGCGTCCGCCAGTTCCTGGCCAAAAATATCAAGGACCAAGCCGCGCGCTTCGTCGTCGAGGTGATCGATTGCTTCGTCGAGCATTATCCAGCGCGGCTTATGCAGCAGGAGCCGGGCGAAGGCGAGCTTGTCCTGTTCCTCGCGGGTCAATTCCCGTTCCCAGCGCGCGCCGCGATCGAGATCCGGCGACAGATGGGCAAGTTCCATTCGGTTCAGAGCAGCCACGTATTCCTGGTTCGTGAATTGAGATGGCTGGGAGGGATAGGCAAGCGCGCCGCGCAACGTGCCTGGCGGTATATAGTCTTGTTGCGAGATGAACATCATGGTCTGCGCCGGCGGAAGGAGGATGCGCCCGCATCCCCACGGCCAAAGGCCTGCAATCGCGCTAAAGAAACTGGTCTTGCCGCCGCGCCGCTTGCCAATGATCAGAACCCGTTCTGCCGGATTGATCATGACAAGCTTCTCGCTGAGCCTCGTGCAGCCGGTGGGCGAGGCGATGCCGATTTGGTCGAACACGAGCCGGTCGTCGGCCGTTGGAACAAGCTCGATACGGCCTGTCTCGCCGCCGAGTTTGTCCATCTCGACAAGAGCCAGACGGAAGCTCGCGACGCGCAAAAGCGTGGCCCGCCAATCGGCGATCGTGCTAAAATTGTCAACGAACCAGCGCAGAGCCGACTGCACCTGATTAAAGGCTCCGACCGCCAACATCAGTCCGCCGAGCGACATATCGCCGGCGAAATATCCGGGCGCCGCCACGATGAATGGGGCCACGATTGCGAACCATCCAGAACCGGCGGTGACCCAAGTAAGGCGCGTGATCGCGCTGACGAGCCGCCGCATCATCGAAAGGACCTGATCGAACTCGCGGTTGAGATAATCCTTTTCATCCGTTTCGCCGCCATAAAGAGCGATGGCCTCGGTGCGTTCGTTGACCCGCACGAGACCGAAACGCAGATCCGCCTCGCGCGCGTAGCGTTCGGCGTTGAGCGCGATCAGCGGGCGCCCAACCCGCCAGCTTCCAAAGGACGCGATTCCGGCATAGACCAGTGCGAACCAGACCATGTAGCCAGGCAAAGCGAAGCTCAATCCGGCGACGGAAAAGGTCATGCTTTCCGAAACGGTCCATAGGACAGTAATAAAGCTTACGAGAAGAAGCGTCGATTGGAGCAAGCCAATGCCGAGGTCGGTCGAGAGATCCACCAGATGACGGGCATCCTCATGAATGCGCTGATCTGGGTTTACGCCGATATCGCCGGCGCCGGAGAGGCGAAACGCGCGCCTGGGCACGAGCCATTGATCGAAGAGATCGCGCGTCAATCCTTCGCGCAATTTGAGCTTGCTCATTTCTCGAAGCCACGCCTGGGCGACATTCAAGGCCAACAACGCGCCGGCAATCACCCCGAAGACCACGAGCTGGTACAAAAACTCCCAAACATCCTTGAGCGAGAGCGCATCGTAGAACGGCTTGTTCCACGCATTGAGTTTGATCTGGCCGAAGGCCGTCAGCGCGACAAGGGCGCAGACCGCGATTCCGAGCAAGAAGAGTTTGTTGCGGCCGGGCGAATACCAAAAGGTTCTTACCATCATCCACAATTGCGGCGCGAGTTTCTCCCCGGGCGCCGCCGCCTCAACCTGCGCCCCGGACGGTGTTTTCGCCTGCTCGTCCATGTGCACCTGGTTCCATTTCCTGTCGAGACACCATAGCATGATGCCTCGGAAACATGATCCGGGACGGCGGAAACCCGATTCGCGACCGGATCGCGTGACAACCATACTCCAAAGCACGGTTTGCTTTAGCGAAGATCACACCGGGCCTTCCCCCGGCGCGATCGTGCGGCCGGGATTCGCCAATGACTAGGATCGACAAGCTCCTCGCGGCGATGACGCTTGAGGAAAAGATCGGCCAGCTCAATATGGCAACGGTGGGCCATGCCGTCACCGGGCCGGTCCTGGCCAGCGGCGTGATCGAGGGCATTCGGGCCGGGCGGATCGGCAGCCTCCTCAACATCTGGGGAGCGCGGGAGGTGCATGCCGTTCAGAAAATCGCGGTGGAAAAGACAAGGCTCGGCATTCCGCTACTGATCGGCTTCGATGTTTTGCATGGGCACAAAACCATCTTCCCGATCCCGCTCGCCGAGGCAGCTTTGTTCGATCCTCCATTCTGGGAACGCAGCGCCCGCGAGGCGGCGATCGAGGCGGCCGCGGACGGTATCACTATGACCTTCGCGCCGATGCTCGATATCGCGCGCGACCCGCGCTGGGGGCGGATCGTCGAGGGGCCGGGCGAAGACCCTTGGGTTGGCGCGGAATTCGCGAAAGCCAAGGTGCGCGGTTTTCAGGGGACAGGCTTGCCCGAGGGGTTGGCCGGCGCCAGCGCCGTCGCCGCCACGGCCAAGCATTTCTGCGCTTATGGCGCCGCCCTTGCCGGGCGCGACTACGCCTCAGTGGATGTCTCCGAACGGCTTTTGCACGAAGTCTATTTGCCTCCCTTCGCGGCGGCGGTGGCCGCGGGCTGCGCCGCGATCATGCCGGCTTTCAACGATGTCGCCGGCATCCCGATGACCGCCCATGTTGCGTTGCTGCGCGACTGGCTGCGCCGGGATACCGGATTCGACGGCGTGATCGTCAGCGACTATAACGCGATTGCGGAATTGCTCCACCACGGCGTCGCCGGCGATCTTGCCGAGGCGGCAGCGGCCGCGCTCCTCGCCGGCGTCGATATCGACATGATGAGCAATGCCTACAGCCAGGGTTTGCCCGAGGCAATTGCGGGAGGGCTCGTTTCGACCGACCTGGTCGATTCCGCCGTGCGCCGCGTGCTCAAGCTCAAGGAGCACCTCGGCCTTTTCGACGATCCCTGCCGGCGCGGTTCGGCGGAGACTCTGGCCACCGCTCCGGCTGCTGCCAAGGCCAGGATTGAGCTTGCGCGTGAACTTGCGCGGCGCGCGATCGTCGTCCTCGCCAACGACCATGTGTTGCCACTTTCGCCAAGCTTACGCCACATCGCCCTGATTGGACCGCTCGCGGATGCCCGCGCGGAGATGCTTGGGCCGTGGGCCGCCGCCGGAAGCGCCACCGGTCCTGTCACGATCCGCGAAGGGTTCGCCGCGGCGCTGCCGGACGCGGAGATCGCCTTTGAAGCGGGGGTTGCAATCACGGGCACCGATATGTCCGGCATCGCCGCCGCGCGGGAAATCTGCAAGGGCGCCGAGATAGTTCTTTTGTGCCTTGGCGAAGCCGCCAACATGAGCGGCGAAGCGGCGAGCCGGGCCAATCCCGGTCTGCCCGGCGTCCAAGGCGCGCTTGCCGCAGCCATATTCGATCTCGGCAAACCGGTCGTCGCGCTGATTTTCTCGGGGCGGCCGCTGATGATCGCGGCGATCGTCGAGAAGGCGCGGGCGGTCGTCGCCACCTGGTTCCTTGGCGTGGAGGCCGGCAATGCCATCGCCGACGTGCTGACCGGGAAATTCAATCCCACCGGGCGGCTTCCCGTCACATGGCCCCGCGATGTCGGCCAAGTGCCGATTTTCTTCGCCGCGCGGCCTTCCGGCCGGCCGGCCAATCCCGACGATCATTATACCAGCAAATATCTCGATATGCCGGTCGGACCGCTGTTCTACTTTGGCCACGGCTTGAGCTATTGCCGCTTCATTTTGACCAATTTGCGGACCAGCAACGCTGAATTCAGACTCGGCGGCGAATTGACCATCGAGGTGGACGCTCTCAATGAAGGCCCCGCCGCCGGGGAAGCAACGGTTTTCTTGTTCGCGCGGGATGTTGTGGCGAGCGTGGCGCGGCCGTCGCTCGAACTCAAGGGCGTGGGCAAGATCGCTCTGGGCACAGGCGAAGGCGGAACCGTTTGCTTCAGGCTCGCCGCCGAGGCGCTCTCCTTTCCGGGGAGGGATCTAAAACCGGTGTTGGAGCCGGGCGAATTTTTGCTCCTTGCCGGGCAAAGCGCCGATCCGCGGCAAATGCTGTCAATCAAAGTGCGCGCCCTGCCAGGCTGAATGGGCGCCGCAATGGAAGCGGCGACTGGAGAGAGGCCGAACGACGATGCCCAGGCGGAAAGAAGCCCAAAATTCCCGAAGCGGCTCCGGATTCACAAAAATGTCACATATGCTCACTTGAGCCCGATAGATGCTGGGAATGTCACAAATCGGCAATCGTGAAACTTTGAGGCTACCCAGGCGATTAAAGCTGAGCGCGGCCTAGGGGTCGCGTCGGGAAGGGCTTCGCTTCATGGAGAGTAAAATGAAAAATACAATTCTTGGAGTAATGGTGGCGTGCTCGATGATATTCTTGACGGCACCATCGTATGCGGGAGAAGATTGCTTAGGTCTTAGCATCGGTCCAGGTTGTATCGGGATCGACGCCGACAACGGTAGGCACTACCGCCGTGTCGAGGTAATGCCTGCGCATCCTCACACCTATATTGTCCCGAATGGCGGGACTTACTACTATGACGACGACACTTACTACTATGTAGAAGGCAAGCGAGAATAAGAATTTCGAAGCGCGGCTTACGAGCCGCGTCACGAAGCGCTTACTCCTCGGAAGCTTGAATTTTATACGAGCCACGCTCACACGCGGACAGGTGCCTCGGCGCGCGCGAACTCAATTCTCGAGACAACGTGCGGTGCCGGGCGGCGTTCATAGTGTCCTGCGGCAAAACAAGAATGGTCGGAGTGAGAGTCCGACAAACTAGCGTCCGACGCGATTTGAGGCCGTCCGCTGGAGCCCTTATTTTCAAGGCTTTATAGCTCGATCCTGTCTTTCATGATCCGTGGTTGTCCGCTATAATCCTCGGCGACGGGTGGGGAATATGGTGGGGAAGACATGGGGAAGGCAGTCAAGAAACTCTCGGCAAGGGCTGTGGCGACCATCGCCCAGCCTGGCCGCCATTCAGACGGCGACAGACTGTACCTCAACGTGACTCGATCGGGCGCGCGCTCTTGGCTTTTCATGTGGAAGAAGGACGGCAAGCGCCGCGAAATGG
>DATBYR010000233.1:0-7999 GCA_036513565.1 Methylocella sp.
GGTGCAAGATAAGCCGGACTGTTTGGCCCGACGACCGCGCGGCGAAAGCAGAACCGGCAATAGACCGGGCAGACGTGGAGCAATTTTAAGAGCGCGCGATCTGGGTAGCGGTGGACAATGCCTTCGACCGGGCTGAATGCGCGATCGCCGGTCGGATCGGTCATTTCGTCAGGCCGCTGGGAGAGTTCGGCCACGTCCGGAACAAACTGGCGGGCAATTGGGTCGGTGGCATCGGTGGCGTCGATCAGGCCCGCGACCGTGCCGGTGACTCCAACGGCGTAGATCGTGGCGACCCGCTCGATCGCGCCCCTCTTTGCCTCCGGCACGAGACCGGCTCCGATCAGATCGGCGGCACTGCGCAGGGTTCCCGGAGGCTTTTTCATAGGTCCGGCGTGCCCTGCTGAACCGGTGTCCATAGCACTTGCTCGATATGGGACGCTCCGGTCGCGAGCATCGCCAGCCTGTCGAAGCCAAGCGCGATGCCGCTGGCCTCGGGCATGATCGCGAGAGCCTGCAAGAAATCCTCGTCGATCGGATAGACCTCGCCGTAGATCCTGAGCCGCTCCGCCATTTCCGTTTCGAACCGCTGCCGCTGCACGGCCGCATCGGTCAACTCGCCGAATCCATTGGCGAGTTCGACGCCGCACGCGTAAAGTTCGAATCGCTCCGCGAAACGCTCGTCTCCCTGCAATTTGGCGAGCGCCGCCTCGCTCGCCGGATAATCCATGAGGATCGACGGGCGGCCATGGCCGAGTTGCGGCTCGATCTTCGCGGCCAGGATCTTGCTGAAAATATCAGACCAGCTGTCGTCCGCGGTGGTTCTGATTCCGTGATTGCGGGCGGCGGCCGCCAGCGCCCCGCGGTCGGGTTCGGGCCCCTTGAGCGTGGCCAGAAGATCTATCCCGGCATAGCGGTCGAAAGCCTCGGCCACGGTCAAGATTTCCGGCTCCGCGAACGGATCGGCGAAATGGCCGCCAAAGCGCAGGTCGCGGCTGCCCCCGGCGGCAACGGCGCGGGCGAGAAGGCCCATGCAATCCTCGATCAATCTCTGGTAAGGCTCGCCCGCGCGATACCATTCGAGCATGGTGAATTCGGGATGGTGAAGTTTTCCCCGTTCGCGGTTCCTGAACACATGCGCAAAGGAAAAAATGCGCGTCTCGCCGGCGGCGAGCAGTTTTTTCGCCGCGAATTCCGGGGAGGAATGCAGATAAAGCCTTGATTTGGCGCCGGTGTCGTCCAACATCGAGGTCGCGAAAGCGCTGATGTGAGCTTGGTTTCCGGGCGACACTTGGAGAATCGCAGTATCAACTTCGGCAAAGGATTGCGCCGAAAAAAAAGCACGCGCGGCTTCAACCATCCTGGCGCGGCCTATGAGGAAAGGCCGCCGGTCGCGGTGAACACGCGGCTGCCACCAGGGCGATCGTTCGGGCGCGGGCGTGCTCATTGGTGCCATTTCGCTGGAAACGCGGCCCGGAAGGGCATGCGGTTTCCTCCTCGACGCATTTTCTTGGGGCGAACCGGGGAGCCCATTCGCCCGCAAATGCCCTGGTGCAAAGCCGGAACACGGCTATTGTGCCGCCCGGAGTCGATGGGCAAGCCCCGGCGCCTTTGCCCCGGGCGGTCCGGAAACGTATCTTCGTATAAAGGAAAGCGCGTGAAAGTCATCGCCAGTTCAATCCGCAAAGGCAATATTATCGAGAGGGAGGACGGCCAGCTTTATGTCGTTTTGACCGCCGAGAGCTTTCATCCAGGCAAAGGCACGCCAACGACTCAAATCGACATGCGGCGCCTCTCGGACGGCGTCAAAACAACCGACCGTTACAAAACGACCGAACAGGTCGAACGCGCCTATGTCGAGGACTCGAATTTTAGTTACCTCTACCAGGACTCCGATGGCTTCACCTTCATGAATACGGACACTTACGATCAGATCGTCGTGCCTGCCGAGGTCATTGGGGATCAGGCGATCTATTTGCAGGAAGGCATGATCTGCGTGCTATCGATCTTCAACGGCACCGCCGTCGGAATTCAACTGCCCGCGCGGGTGACGCTCGAAGTCGTCGCGACCGAGCCCGCCATGAAAGGTCAAACGGCATCGTCGTCCTATAAGCCGGCGAAACTCTCGAACGGCGCGCGGGTGATGGTGCCGCCGCATATTTCGCCGGGCGTCCGCGTCATCGTTCAGACCGACGATGGCTCCTACGTCGAGCGCGCCAAGGATTGAGGCTACGGATCCAAAAATTAACCCTTAATAGGCTCGAGTCGAGACACCCCGGCGAAGAAGACGCCGTGGAAATTGAAGTGATATGCGGACTCAGGGTTTTTGATACCCCGAGAGGCCTCGAACTTCAAACCCGCGCGTCGTTCCATCTGGGGTCTAAGAACGCTGACGATCGTCGCATCCTCAGCCATTCTCAACTAATGAGTGCTGAAAAACGCCCAACTGTCTGCTACCCAGGTCGACGGAATGGCATGGCCCAGACCTGTGTACCCGCAATCCCAGAACGCTTTGCCGGTGCACGTGTAATGCTTGCAGGCTCCAACGGTCGTTTGCGCAGTTGTGCATGAGTTCCACGCTCGGAACAGATCCTCCGTTGTCGCAAAGAAGGGAAACCTGTATCCGGAGTCATAGTTGAGGGCGTCGTGGGTCATTCTGATGTCCGTCTTATTCTGCACGCCGGTGCAGCTGGCGTAGTTCTGGTAAGTCTTGTAGTCGGTAGGCGAGTAGTTTTTGCCGCAGGTGAATTCGTCCGACGCCGAAGCGATGGCCGCCGCGCTGATCTCAGCACCCTTGCAGCACGTCAGGGCCGTTGCGAAATCCCCACCCCAGGAAAATCCTGCGACGTAGCGTTTCGTCCTGTCGACGCAGTAGGTGGCTTCGATGTGGGCGCGCATGTTTTCGAAGAAAGCCATGTCGTAGCCGGTGCAGTGGTCGTCCCATCCAATGCCGTAGCGTAGATAGGCGCGACCCTGCGGAGCGACCAGGATGGGATGCGTCGTCCCCTGGTTTTGGAAACCCCAAGCCCTTGCCTGGGCTGCGGTTCCGCCGGCGGCGTGGAAGGCGTAGATGACGGAGTGCCCCACAGTGTCGTTGTAACCGACGGGGATGACGACGTCGTACCTGCGTATAATGCCCGCTCCATCCAGGGTGGACAATGTATACGTACCAGGCACCACCACCGCGCCGCCACAACCGGTGCTGAGAGCCTGACTCGGCTCAACGGCGCCGCATCCCCCCACATCTGCACCGGACATCATGAAAAACAGAACTGCGATCTTGTGACCATTCATGTTATTACTCGCCGCGCCACGTCTTCGCATATCCAGCAGATGAAATGGCGCAAATGCGCCACCCCAAAAACGCGAATCTATTCGCCAGCGTAGGGCGCGCTGACCCCTCCGTCACCCGTGGAACATTGCCGGACTACGGATCCAAGGCTTGTGGCTCGCGCCTCACAGGAAGGTGGCCTAGCGCCGTTCCGCCGGCTCGCTGCGTGTCGGCGTCGGAAGCCGCGGCGGGTTGCCGAGGCGGCGGTCGAGATATAGCCCGACCTCCTCCGCCAAAAGCTCGATGCAGTTTTCGAAGAAATGGTTGGCGCCTGGAATGATCGCATGCTCAATGGAAATGCCCTTCTGAGTCTTGAGCTTTTCGATCAGGCTGGTAACCTCTCTCAAGGGCGCGACCCGGTCGCGATCTCCATGCACGAAGAGTCCGGAGGAAGGACAAGGCGCGAGAAAGGAGAAATCGAAACGGCTGGCCGGCGGCGCGATCGCGACGAAACCTTCGATTTCCGGCCGCCGCATCAAGAGCTGCATGCCAATCCAGGCGCCGAACGAGATTCCGGCGATCCAGCAGGCCCGCGCCTCGGGGCTGACGGCCTGCGCCCAGTCGAGCGCCGCCGCCGCGTCCGATAATTCGCCCTGGCCGTGGTCGAAACAACCTTGCGAAAGCCCAACACCGCGAAAATTAAAGCGCAGCACGGAAAAGCCGCGTTCCGCGAACGTATAATAGAGATTATAGACGATCTGATTGTTCATCGTTCCGCCGAATTGCGGATGCGGGTGCAAGATAATCGCGATCGGCGCGCCACGTATCGTCGAAGGATGAAACCGGCCCTCGATGCGGCCGCAGGGACCGTTGAACTTGACCTCGGGCATGCTTACTCCACTGAGATTGGCGCGCGGCTACGCGACGCAAGCGGCCCTAAACGATCAGGCGGATTTTCGGTGCAATTCGACGTACCTTGCGCGTATTCTTGGCGTTTGTGGCTCGCTTGACTTTCGGAGCCGCGCGGCGCCTTAGATGACGTGTGGCAATTGGGCGCAGGGGACGCGAGTCGATGCTGGCTCCGCGAAATCCTGACGATCCCGGCGGATCTTCTAGCACGCATGCCCGAGTGGATTGCAAGCTCTTTTGGATTGGCCGCATTCGGAGTGGCCGGGTTGCCCGTCCGCTCAACTCGATATGTTGCGGAGGTTGCGGATTACGTTCGTGTCGCCCATGCGTGTCTACCTTGACCATAATGCCACGGCGCCCCTCCACCCGGCGGCGCGCGAGGCAATGTGCGCGGCCTTCGATCTTTGCGGCAACGCCTCCTCTGTTCATGCCGAAGGGCGAACCGCGCGGGCCTTGATCGAAGCTGCCCGTGCCGAGGTGGCCGCATTTGCCGGCGTGGCGCCCAAAAATATCGTTTTTACCTCGGGAGGGACGGAGGCGCTGAATTTGGCGCTGACGCCCTCAATCGAGACGCCGGACGAAAAAAGGCCCTTCGACCTGCTCGTGGCAAGTGCCGGGGAACATCCCGCTGTCCTCGCGGGCCACCGCTTTGCGGCCGGGCAACTTGAACTTGCCGGTCTGACGCCTCGAGGCGTGCTCGACATCGAGGCACTTGGCGCCACCCTCGCCCGCGCGAGCGCCGCGGGGCATCGCGTTATGCTGGCCCTTCAGGCCGCCAACAACGAGACGGGGGTTATTCAGCCGGTCGCGGCGGCGGCGGAGATGATCCACGCGGCGGGCGGGTTTCTGGTCTGCGATGCTGTTCAGGCGGCGGGCAGGATTGATTGTGACATTGGGAGCTTGGGAGCGGACGCGATCGTCTTTTCGGCGCATAAATTCGGCGGCCCGAAAGGCGCCGGGGCGCTTTGTTTTCGCACTGACTCTTACCACATAAGAGAAGCGCTCCTGCGCGGCGGCGGGCAGGAGCGGGGGCTGCGCGCCGGAACCGAGAACGTTGCCGGCATTGCCGGAATGGTCGCTGCCCTGTGCGTCGCGAAGGTCCGGCTGCGGGAGGAAGCCGCGGCCCTATCCATCTGGCGGGACGAACTGGAGGCGGAAATATCGCGCGTCGCGCCCGGCGCGGTGTTTTTTGGCGCCGGTGCGGAAAGATTGCCGAATACGTCCTGCTTCGCCCTGCCCCGCATTGAGGCGCACGTGTTGCTTATAGCTTTGGATATGGAGGGTATTGCTGTATCGTCGGGTTCGGCCTGTTCGTCGGGAAAGGTGAAGCGTTCGCACGTCTTGAGCGCGATGGGCATGGACGCGGACATGGCGGGAGGCGCAATCAGGGTCAGTCTCGGGTGGAATTCGCGGCGGGAAGACTGCCTGGCGTTCGTCGAGGCTCTTGAAAGGACGGTCAGGACAATCAGGGCAAGGCGGGACAAGTCCGCCGCGTGAACAATCGGGCTGTTTCCCGGCGAATACCGGCTGGGATTCTTGCCCGCTGCTTTATCGGGTTCCCTCCCGCGACTTTATAAGGTACTCTACGAAGTCTGAACCAGCGGTCCTTGAAACCGCCAAGGTGAGGAGAATGGCATGCCTGCGGTCCAAGCGACCGTCGATCGCGTGAAGGCGATCGACGTCAGCGAATATAAATATGGCTTTTTCTCCGATATTGAATCCGACAAAGCCCCAAAGGGTCTAAATGAAGACATTGTCCGGTTCATTTCGGCGAAAAAGGACGAGCCCGCCTGGCTGACCGAATGGCGGCTCGGCGCCTACCGGCGCTGGCTGACGATGCAAGAGCCGCGCTGGGCCAGGGTGCACTTTCCGAAGATCGATTATCAGGATCTTTACTATTATTCCGCGCCCAAGACGGCCGCCGGACCGAAATCGCTCGACGAAGTCGATCCGGAGCTTCTGAAGGTTTACGCAAAGCTCGGAATTCCGTTGCGTGAACAGGAGGCGCTTGCCGGCATCGGCCCGGACCCCAGAATTGCGGTCGATGCGGTGTTCGACTCTGTCTCGGTCGTCACCACCTTCAAGGAGGAACTGGCCAGGGCCGGGGTGATTTTCTGTCCGGTCTCGGAAGCCGTCCATACCCATCCGGACCTCGTCCGGAAATATCTCGGATCGGTGGTGCCCACGACGGACAATTTCTACGCGACGCTGAATAGCGCGGTATTTTCCGACGGGTCCTTCGTGTACGTTCCGCCGGGCGTTCGCTGCCCGATGGAACTCTCGACGTATTTCAGGATCAACGAACAAAACACCGGCCAGTTCGAACGCACGCTAATCATCGCCGATAAGGGCAGCTACGTTTCCTATCTCGAGGGCTGCACCGCGCCCAAGCGCGACGAAAATCAACTGCATGCCGCGGTCGTCGAGCTGATCACGCTTGACGATGCCGAGATCAAATATTCGACGGTGCAGAACTGGTATCCGGGCGATGCGGACGGCCGGGGCGGGATCTATAATTTCGTCACCAAGCGCGGCGACTGCCGGGGCGCGAATTCCAAGATCTCCTGGACTCAGGTTGAAACCGGATCCGCGATTACCTGGAAATATCCGTCATGCATTCTGCGTGGCGACAATTCGCGC
The DNA here is from genome assembly GCA_036513565.1 of Methylocella sp. Classification (GTDB taxonomy): domain Bacteria; phylum Pseudomonadota; class Alphaproteobacteria; order Rhizobiales; family Beijerinckiaceae; genus Methylocapsa. The sequence continues at coordinate 6,818 of DATBYR010000233.1, forward strand.
GGCGAATTTTATTCGATCGCGATTTCCAACGGCCGCCAGCAGGTCGATTCCGGCACCAAGATGATCCATCTCGGCAAGAACACGACGAGCCGGGTCCTGTCAAAGGGGATCGCCGCGGGCAAATCGGAAAATACCTATCGCGGTCAGATTTCGGCGCACCGGAAAGCCACGGGCGCCCGCAATTTCACCAATTGCGATTCGCTTCTCATCGGCAATTCGTGCGGCGCCCATACGGTGCCCTATATCGAATCGAAGACGCCCAGCGCGCAATTCGAACATGAGGCGACGACCTCGAAAATTTCCGAGGATCAGCTGTTTTATTGCATGCAGCGAGGGCTTTCGGGCGAGGAGGCGACGGCTTTGATCGTCAACGGCTTTGTGCGCGATGTGTTGCAGCAGCTACCGATGGAATTCGCGGTGGAAGCGCAGAAATTGATCGCGATTTCGCTTGAAGGGAGCGTCGGCTGACGCGGCTCCCCGGCGATGCGGCAGGCGGGTCCCGTTGGCATCGGGTTCCTCCGGAAAATCATGAAGAACGGAGCCGAGAATTTTCGCGATTGGAGAAGCGAAAATTCGAGCAGGCAACCGGCGCTCAAATGTTCAAACCCGCTGATAGTTAGGCGAGGAAAAATCGTGCTCGAAGTAAAAAACCTCAATGTTTCCATCGGTGGACGCAAGATCCTCGATGATCTCGATCTCACTGTCCGGGACGGGGAGGTTGCCGCGCTCATGGGCCCAAACGGGAGCGGCAAGTCCACTTTGTCCCATGTCATTGCGGGTCGCAAGGACTACATTGCCGAAACAGGCGACGTCTTGCTGAACGGCGAGAGTATCTTAGACCTCGAGCCAGATGTCCGCGCCGCCAAGGGTCTTTTCCTCGCGTTCCAATATCCAGTCGAAATTCCTGGCGTCGCGACCTTGACCTTTCTCAAGGCGGCTTTGAACGCCCAGCGCAAGCAGCGCGGCCAACAAGAGCTTTCTACCCCGGACTTCATGAAACGGATCAAGGCATCCGCCGGCAAGCTCAAGGTCAACCAGGAGATGCTCAAGCGCGCGCTCAACGCCGGTTTTTCCGGCGGCGAGAAGAAGCGCATGGAGATTCTCCAGATGGCGCTTCTGGAGCCGTCCTTCGCCATTCTCGATGAAACCGATTCAGGCCTCGACATCGACGCCTTGCGTGTG
>DATBYR010000234.1:0-6610 GCA_036513565.1 Methylocella sp.
GACTTCCGCTCCCTGGTCGAGGCGGTGCAGCGCAAGGGCGTCCGCGTTTCCGTCGTTTCGACGAATGCGACGCAACCCTCCATGGTGGCCGATGAATTGCGCCGCCAGGCGGACGAATTCATCGACATTACTCATCTCGCCCCGAAAATCGGCCGCGACCCTATCGATCGGCCCGAACGCTCGCAAAAGCCGCAAGACCGGCGCCCAGCGCCGGTGGGCAATTTTGATCCGGCGCTGGCCGAGGATCGCTCGTAAAATCGTTCCGCGCAACGTCAATTGAGGTAAGCGGGCAAACCATCGTGGCGGCGTCCCAGCAACGCCCACTCGCCCGCGAGCCGGACCCGGATTGTTCGTTTTGCCCGCGCCTCGCAACATTTCGCGTTTCCCTCAGGGCAGCGCAGCCAGAATGGCACAACGCGCCGGTTCCTGCTTTTGGAGCGCTTGACGCGCGTCTGCTAGTGGTGGGCCTCGCGCCTGGCCTGCGCGGTGCCAACCGCACGGGGCGGCCTTTTACCGGCGATTTCGCCGGCGATCTTCTCTATGAGACCTTGATCGAATTCGGCTTTGCCACGGGCGTTTACCGAGCGTCTGTCGACGATGGCTTGCGGCTCGTCTCATGCGCGATCACCAATGCCGTGCGCTGCGTGCCGCCGCAGAACAAGCCAATGCCGTCAGAAATCGAGTGTTGCCGTCCCTTTCTCGCGGCAACGATCGCGGCCCTGCCGGATCTTTGCGCGATCGTCGCCCTCGGCCGGATTGCCCACGAGTCGGTCGTTCGGGCCTTCGACCTGAAGCCGGCCGCGTTTCCCTTCGCGCATGGCGCCGAACATGTCTTGGTTGCAGGCGAAACGGCCCGACATCGCTTTCACGCGGGCGCAGGGGCGATTTCGCTCACCGACAGTTATCATTGCTCCCGCTACAACACCAATACCGGCGTGCTGACGCGAGAGATGTTCCGGGCTGTTTTCGCCAAGGTCCGCGAAAGGCTTTGAGGTTTATATCTCCGCGAAGCGGACGGGCCGAGACTTCGCCAAGCGGCGGCGATTAGTAAAGGCAGCCTTTGAGCACGGACTCCGAACCTGAGGGTAGCAGCAAGGAACGGAAACTTGCCGCCGATCGCGGCGATCGATTTTCCGGAACGGCGCCAAAGCCGGCAGCCGCGGCGCGGGACCGCCGTTGTCGGCTTGCCAAAATAACGGCGGCCTCGGTGCTTGCGCATGGATGTCTAGTGCTCGCGTTCGTCCTTGACGAAGCACCTAACCCCTCCGGACCGGCGCGCGAAATTCCGGTCGAAGTGGTGACCGAACCCACGCCGCCAGAGAAAAGACCGGCGGCGCCGGGAGAAGCGACGCAAGCTCCCAGCCGCGAGCCTCGGCAAATGGCGGAGACGGAAGCAAATTCCAAGCCCGCGAACGAGGCGATGTCCGGTCCAAGTCCCGTTGCAAAGCCCGCCGCGCCGCAACCCTCCGCGACGCAGGGACCAGGGGCGCGCGCGAACCCAGCACGCCATGACATAGCCGATAAAGGGATCGCGCACGAACACCGCCCGGCGGCAACGCTGGCGGGCGGGCCGCGCCAGGACGGAGGACGCGAACACCGGCGGCCGGTGCGAACCGGCTTTGCGCTACCCTTCGATTCGGGGCGAGATAGTTTTCGCGCCGTCGCGATGCCCTTGGCCTTCGCAAGCGGCGGCGAAGCGGTGAGCTACCGTTTCATTGTCGGCGGGATGCTGGAACGGATGAAACATTATCCAGAGACCGCGCGTCAACGCGGGGCCAAGGGGATTGCGATTATCGGGTTTGTTCTCGATGAAGCGGGCCGGATCAGGTCGGTTTCCCTGCTGCGGTCGAGCGGCGAAGCCGATCTTGACGCCGAAAGCGTGGCTCTCGTCAACCGTGCCGCTCCGTTCCCGCCGCCCCCGCCGGGCGCGCAACATTCCTTCGCGATCGAAGTTGCCTTCGGCATGGGAACTTGAGTTCCGCGTTTTGCCCGTACCTCGAAGAGCGAGATCGGCCCAGATTGCTCAGGCAAACAGCGGCATTTGGGCCACGGCATGCCAAAATCGGCGAAGCATTTTTGAACCGCCCATCGCGCGGCGGGCAAAAACGAGCAATCTTACTACTTAGGGCAATATGTATAGTCCACATCGAGCAGCCGATATTCAAAATCAAGGATAGAAATGCTATGCTCGGATAACCGTATCCGAGGAGAATCCTTGCAGGTCAATTACATTTCACGCCAACAATTCAGCAAAATTGCGTCGCGCCGCTTTCAGGGCCGAATGACCTTGACGGAGCGTGGGCTCATTTTTGGCGCGGGAACCTTGCTGGCGCCTGGCAAATTCCCAGGGCGATGTCGCCGAGGTCACTGTGCGTGGTTGCATCCTGGGGCTCGTCAATCGGCAATATCTGATCCGCGTGCGGCCGGCGAACGACTCGTCCGCCAAGCTCGTCGTGCGTTTCAAGCCGAAAGAGCTGCCCGCGCTGCATTGGCTCGACGCAGAGCACTTGCAGGCGGATCTCGGCCAGGTCACCTCCATATCGCCTCAGATCAATCAAGCCGGGCCTGTCCATATCAGTTTTACATATGGCGGCGCCGACCCGTCCCTCGATTAAAGAAGGGCGATCCGCCAGGGCCTGACCCGCTTCCACCTTCATCGGATGGATATGGTTACGATGTAGGAGTTTTGAAAAATTAACCGGGCGCGCGGCAAACATCTTTGTTCGCCGTAACACAGCCAATACTTTTCGTAAACACTTTGCGATTTACATGAGACTTGCGAAATGAGAGTCCTTCCGGAGCTGGCCTCGCCAGCCTCCCAATGGAGCCTGTCATGCGGGCCATCCTAGGTGCTTGCGCTTTGTGTTGCGGCATTTTCTCCATGCCGGAAGCCGATGCATCCGTGCTGATCGCTATCGATCTCAGTTCGCAGACCATGCATGTGAGCTCGGACAGGGCCAGCTATGACTGGCGGATTTCCACGGCCCGTTCGGGCTACCGGACGCCGCGCGGAACTTACCGGCCCTATCAGTTGCTGCGCATGCATTATTCGCACAAATATCATATGTCGCCGATGCCCTATTCCATCTTTTTCGCCGGCGGCTATGCGATCCATGGCACTTATGAGACGGCATCGCTCGGCCGTCCCGTCTCGCACGGCTGCATTCGGCTCGCGCCGGGCAATGCCGCGCGCCTTTTTCACATGGTGCAAACGGAGGGCGCGGAGATCACCATCACCGGGACACCGCCACGCACCACCTATTACGCCATGCTCCGCCACCGGAGGCCCTCCTACTACGCCGCCTGGCGCCGGAAACCTCACAACGCGCTCGCCTACGCACCGGCGAGGCGTGCGCCAGCCGCGGTCCGGGCCTGGCAGATCAATCCCGTTGTCAGGTCGTTGCCGCAATGGCCAACGTGGCCGTGAGCCTCCCGATCCAGCGGCATCCATTTCCATCAAATCGGACACGTAGCTAAGGCAAAAAGCCGGCCGTACGCGGGTTCCCGCCCTGCGCGAAATGCGCCGTGAAGTGGCGGAAATTGCCTTCCCCCAGCTATATGGCGCTCAACTAACTCATTGATATTCCATATTTTCACTTTCCATGACTTTATACTTGTGCACCAAACTGCATGACGCTATATTAGATTTTATTGGACAAATGGAGTTTGCGCCATGCCAAGGACCGTTAGAGAAAGGCGTCTGGATAGTCCCGCCGCGCGGGCCAAACTCAAGCCTTCCGGCAAGCCCTATTGGCGCGCGATCGATACCGGGTTGCACCTTGGTTATCGCAAGGGATTGAACGGTGGACGATGGGTTTGCCGACGTTATCTCGGCGCCGGGCAGTACGAAGTCGCGACCGTTGCAATCGCTGATGACCATTCACCGGCCGACGGTGCCAGCATTCTAGACTTCTTTCAGGCGCAGCGGAAGGCTCGCGAGGTTGCAGCGCTTGCCAAGGCACCGGCAAAGACGGCCTTCACGGTCGCTGCCGCGATGGATGCGTATTTTGAACGCCTGGAGCATGAAGGATCGCGATCGCTGGCTGATGCGCGTCGGGGGGCGCGGTTTCATATCTTGCCCGCACTCGGCGATATCCTTGTCGCCGACCTGACCCGCGACACCATTTCCAAATGGCTTACAGGGATGGCAGGGAAGGGCGCTGACGGCCATTCCGGCCAAGACGCTATCCGCGCCAACCGGGCCAGCGCCAACCGGGTTCTCACCATACTCCGCGCGGCGCTGAATCAAGCCTTTAGAGATGGCAAGGTTGCATCAGACGTCCCCTGGCGCACCGTCCAGCCGTTTCGCGGGGTCGACGCGCCACGCCTCCGTTATTTCACGAAAGATGAAGTCACCCGGTTGATCAATGCTGCGCAAGGCGATTTCCGAGATCTCGTCAAGGCGGCGCTCTTTACCGGCTGCCGGTATGGCGAGTTGGGCCGTCTGCGCGCTGGCGACTTCAATCCGGAATCCGGAACCGTGTTTGTTGGCCAGAGCAAGAGCGGCAAAGCCCGGCATGTCGTCTTGACTGACGAAGGACGACGGTTTTTCGAGATCTTGACGGCAGGCCGCCCTGGCGATGCCTTGATGCTGACCCATGCGGACGGCTCGGCATGGGGGCCGTCGCATCAGATTCGCTGGATGACGTTTGCTTGCGAGGCCGCGCGGATCACGCCGTCGGCTGGGTTTCATATTTTACGCCATACACATGCGAGCCACCTCGTTATGAACGGCTGCGCGCTGAACGTTGTCGCGCACAATCTCGGCCATGCTGACACGCGCATGACGGAACGCCACTATGCGCATTTTGCGCCGTCCTATGTCGCCGAGACGATTCGCAAATTCGCGCCGGAATACGGAACGGCGGATGACTCCAACATTGTTCCGCTGGCGCGGGGATAAACCGGCCGACAAGCCGGGGATGCACCTCCCGCTTTTCGAGTGTTCCTAACGGTGCATTGTGAGTGTACGCGATGAAAGACAAAATTGTTGAGGACGTAGAGGATGAAGCCAGGGGCTTCCTTTATTATATTGAGGACTGTATTCGTGGGGCGCTATCGCCAGAGAACTCGAGGGTACTAACCCCTGAAAACAAGAGAGAGCTGGAAAAGGCGTTAGATAGATTGAGGCCATCGTTCGATGACCTTGCCAAATGGTTCATCGACCCGATGCGCGAGACGAGCCCTAGCCGTGCTATGTACGGCTATGAAAAATTATGGGCACTCCTAGCTGCTGTTTTTGTCGGCGGAAGCCGGGGCACTATCACTGATAGCGGTGAAATTTACTTTATCAATTATGTTAAAACCCAGAAAATGCGCGATGCTCGCGCCAGCGCCCCAGCGGAAGTGGCGTTGCGTGCCGCAATTGAGGCTGAGCGGCGGCCAGGCCAGATTGAGCACCCTTGGAAAGAGGCGAGCGCGATTCGCGACGCTGTAAACAAGCGACTCAAATCGGATGGCTTTGGTCCCGTAAAGGTCGGCAAGATTCTGCTGCGGCTCACCTTGCGTTCTTAAAGAGCGCAGAAGATTTGCTCGCAAATACCGGACGGCTCCGGCAAGCTCCGTAACACTCTCTAACCTTACGGAAAGCCACACAATGAGCGCGAACGGCAAGGCCGGTTTTTCCATCAATGAATGGTGTCTTGATGCGGGATTTAGCCCAGCACTTTATTTCAAACGCCAAAAGCAAGGCCTCGGACCACGCGTGGCCCATGTGGGTCGCCGGACGATCATCACTGAACCGGCGGATGAATATCTCAAACGACTCGAACTAGAAACCGCTTCCGCGCCCCGCATTCCGGAGGTCGTGTGAAGTATGCATCAAACATGCGAAACCCCGCCGGGCATGGCGGGGCTCGCGAAGTCCGTTCCTGGCGGGAACATTCGCGAGACTGCCCCAAATTCAGCTCCTAATCATCAAGCGGAGATTTTGCGCAATCCGCGCGCCGTCCGCGAAGCCAATCTTGAACTATTGCGCGAGGCGATACAAGCGCGGGCATGAGCGATGCGATCCAAATGTCCGATGAAAGTTTATCCGGTATATACCGGATAAAAAACCAAAGCGTCATCGCGTCACCAAAACCGGGCTCGTAGATCGGCGGGCGGCTCTCCTCGAAATCGTCCGCGCGTCCCAGCCAGCGACAGTGCGCCAGATCTTTTACTTGGCAAGCGTTCGCGGCATCGTCACCAAGGATGATGGCGGCTATGACCGTGTTCAGACCGATCTCGTCGATATGCGCCGGTCGGGACAATTGCCCTACAGCTGGATCGTCGATCATACGCGATGGCAACGAAAGCCGGTCACCTTCGACAGCATCGATGAAGCCCTGGCCGATACGGCCGCGACATATCGGAAGGCCCTTTGGCGCGATGCCGATTCCTACGTGGAGATATGGCTCGAAAAGGACGCGTTATCCGGCGTCGTCCTCCAGGTCACAAAGAAGTTCGACGTACCGCTCATGGTCGCGCCCGGCTATGCGTCTGAGACGTTCCTACACGCTGCCGGCGAGTATATGGCGACCGTCGAGAAGCCGTGTTTCGTCTATCACTACGGTGATTTCGATCCATCCGGCCAGGACGCCGCGCGGGCGGTAGAAAAAGGCCTTCGCCA
>DATBYR010000235.1:0-12402 GCA_036513565.1 Methylocella sp.
AGAACATAATATCGAGGATACCGCGCTTCGAACCAATCTCGAAGCCGCCGACGAGATCAGCCGCCAATTGCGTCTGCGCGATCTTGCCGGTCTCATCGTCATCGATTTCATCGACATGGAGGAGAATCGCAACAATCGCGCGGTCGAACGCCGCCTGAAGGATGCCCTCAAAAACGACCGGGCCCGAATCCAGGTCGGCCGGCTGTCGCATTTCGGTCTTCTGGAGATGTCGCGCCAGCGCATGCGCACCGGGGTCATCGAGGGCTCGACCGTGATCTGTCCGCATTGCGCAGGCGCGGGGACGATTCGCTCGACGGCGTCGATCGCCCTGCATGTCCTGCGCGTTCTGGAAGATGCCCTGATCAAGAATTCGAGTTATGACCTCATCGTCAATACAAAGACGGCCGTCGCGCTTTATATCCTCAATCAGAAACGCGCCCATTTGCGCAATTTGGAAAAGCGGTTTGGCGCGTCGTTGACGATCGCCGCGGACGACGCTGTGACCGGGACGAATTATTACACGCTGGAACGCGGCGAGGCCGCGGCGGGGGCGAAAGAGATTCCCGTTTTTGCGCTGGAAGAAACGCCGCACGCGGCGATGGCCGATAGTTACTTCGATGAACCGGCCGATACCAAGGAGGGGCTGCCCGAGGCCGGTCCGCTGGAAGAGGCGCGGAATGGCGGCGCTCAATCCAGCGTTAGCGAAAACGACGCCGAAGGCAGGCAATGGCGCAGACGCAGACGCAGACGTGGCCGTGGCGACGATCGTGAAGGCTCCAGAATAGCCGCCAACGCGCCACAGCCGCCGGACGATGCCTTGGAAGCCATGGCCCAGATCGGCGGACTGCGGCGAAGCGCGGGCCTTGAAAGCGAAGCCGAAACCGGACAGGGGCCTCTCCCCGGCAACGATGAAACCGAAGCAAGTCATCGAGACGAGCGCCGGCGTTCGCGCCGTGACGGCCGTACCCCCCGCGAAACTTCCGGGCCCGCCGATGCCGCCCAGCTCGAATTCATGCCCGAACCCGACGCCTTGGGCGGCGGGGGCGAAGAGGGCGCCGAAAGGGCGCGGCGCGGCCGCCGGGCCCCGCGCGCGCCCCGCGCTGGCCGCGGCCGCAAGGCTGCCATCGCGCCAAACGCCGCATCGGCTTTCGCCTCGGATGACCGGCAGGTTCGAGGGCAGGCGGTTGCGCCACAAGGAGATGAAGTCGAGGCTTCGCCCGCAAGTGCGAACGCCGATGCGCGGGAGGCGCCCCAAGCCGCGCCATTGGACGTGGATACCGCGCCGGGACGGGACGAAATTCCGTCGCGCTTAGAGGAGTCCTCTCAGACGGATGCCGTCGATCCGGGCCGCCCAAAACGCTCCGGCTGGTGGCAACGCGCGCGCGCAAGCTGAAGCCGTTAAGGCATGATCCCAAAAAGTTGCAAACTCTTTGGGATCAGCTGAAAAAACAAACAGATAAAGACCCAGGGCGATTCAAGTTGAATCGCCCGTGGTCGCAAACGTGAACACTAAATCAATATCAACGCCAATGACCTCCGATACCAGGGCTCGCGGGTGCGGGGCTTCACATGTTGGCGGCCCAAAAGGTCGTGGCCCCGGCCGTCATTACGAGCCGCAGGCGAAGCAATCCAGAGTCGCTTGGCAGCCCCTGGATTGCTTCGTCGCTTCGCTCCTCGCAAGGACGGCTTCGGCATGGGTTCTCATTAAGGGGACTTGGTATGACTCAATCCGCCGGCATGATTATTGGCGATGCTTCGCGGCGCGACCGTAGCCTAACATGATCGAAATTCCGACGACCGAATTGCAAGCCGGCGCCGAAGCGCTTCGCCACCGGCAGAAAATGGAAAAGCGCAAGGCGGCGCAGGACGCCGAGGTGGCTTCCAAGACGATAACCCAAAAAGGCCTCCTCATCGTCCATACAGGAAAAGGTAAGGGCAAATCGACGGCGGCTTTCGGGCTTTTGCTGCGCGCGCTCGGCCATGAGTGGCCTTGCGGCGTCGTGCAATTCGTCAAGGGCGCCTGGGACACCGGCGAACGCCGGGCGCTCGCCCGTTTCTCGGATCTTCTCTCTTGGCACACGATGGGCGAGGGCTTTACCTGGGAGACGCAGGATCGCGCCCGCGACATGGCGGCGGCGGCGGCGGCTTGGGCGAAGGCGCGAGCGCTGATCGCCGAGCCAAAGCTAAAACTTCTCGTCCTCGACGAATTGAATATCGCCTTGCGTTACGATTATCTCCCTATAGCCGAGGTCGTCGCTACCCTGCGAGCCCGCAGGCCCGATCTCCACATTGTTGTCACCGGCCGCAATGCGAAGCCCGAAATGCTGGACGCCGCCGATCTCGTGACCGAGATGAGTCTTGTGAAGCATCATTTCGCGGCGGGTGTGAAGGCACAAGAGGGAATCGAATTCTGAGCATTGGAGCGCTTCCCGATCACATGGAACCTGTGATCGAAAAAGAATCGCTCAATCTCAATAAGTTGGAGCAGGTCCTTGTCGAAAAAGTCCGTCAACTTTTTCGGAACCTGCTCTAAGCGGCGGGCCAAGACCTTGATGCTGCAAGGTACCGGCTCCGGCGTTGGCAAGTCGCTGATTGTCGCGGGACTGTGCCGCGCCTATCGCAATCGCGGCCTCGAAGTGCGCCCGTTCAAGCCGCAGAACATGTCGAACAACGCCGCGGTGACGCCGGATGGCGGCGAAATCGGCCGCGCCCAGGCGACGCAGGCAAGAGCTTGCGGCGTAGCGCCAAGCGTCGACATGAACCCTGTCCTGTTGAAGCCGCACAGCGAGCATGGCGCGCAGATCGTTCTGCGCGGGCGGGTGATAGGCCAGGCGTCGGCAGGAGAATACCAGGACCTGAAACCGGACCTTCTGTCAGCCGTGCTCGACAGCTTCGCGACACTTTGCGAAGGCGCAGATCTCGTCCTCGTCGAAGGCGCGGGAAGTGCTTCGGAAATCAATCTGCGCAAAAACGATATCGCCAATATGGGTTTTGCCCGCGCCGCCTTTGTTCCGGTGATTTTGGCCGGCGACATCGATCGCGGCGGCGTCATCGCCCAGATCGTTGGCACTAAGACCGTGCTCGATCCGGCCGACGCCAAAATAATCGCGGGGTTTCTCGTCAACAAGTTTCGCGGCGATCCGGCCCTGTTTGCGAGCGGCATGCGAAGGATCGAGGATTTGACCGGATGGCCGGGCCTCGGGCTTATTCGTTTTTGCGCGGAAGCGGCGCGTTTGCCGGAGGAGGATTCGCTCGGGCTTTCCACGCCAAGGCCGCGCGGGGGACCAATTACGATCGCCGTCCCGGTTTTGCCTGGCATCGCCAATTTCGACGATCTCGATCCTTTTTATTTGGAGGGCGAGGTTCGTGTTGTCATGGTCAAATGCGGCGAGACCCTGCCCGCCGAGGCGGCGCTAGTCATTTTGCCCGGCTCGAAAACGACGATCGCCGGTCTCGCGGCCTTCCGGCGCGAGGGCTGGGATATCGATCTTTTCGCGCATCTCCGCCGGCGCGGCCGAGTGTTCGGCCTTTGCGGCGGCTATCAGATGCTCGGCAAGGCCATCCGCGATCCGGCCGGCGTCGAGGGCCCTGCGGGCGAGGTGCCGGGGCTAGGCCTGCTCGATATTGAAACGGAACTTGAAGGCGACAAATTGCTTACGCAGGTGCAAGGCACCGGGGCTCGAAACGGCGTTCCCTTCAGCGGCTATGAAATGCATGTTGGCCGCAGTTTTGGGCCGGATTGCGCGCGGCCCGTGTTGCGTTTCGCCGATGGACGCAACGATGGCGCGACGTCGGCCGATGGCCTTGTGAGCGGCTGCTATGTGCATGGGCTTTTCGCCGGCGCCGCGCAACGAAGCGCGCTTCTCGCCCGCCTCGGGGGCAAGGGTTCGGGCGTCTCCTATGACGAAAGCCTCGACGAAGCGCTCGATGCAATCGCCTCACATCTTGAAACGCACATCGACCTCGACCGGCTCCTTACGCTTGCGAGATAACAAGCGCCATCAGGGTCAAAGCCGCCCAATGGACGCCGCAGGCAAATCGATAGAGCACGCGCGCGCGCTGTATGTCCTGGGACGAAGCTTCTTTGCCCGAGCCGATCCAGGCATCGTCGATCTTGACTTCGCCATAGACGCGCGGGCCCCCGAGCCGCAAGCCGAGCGCGCCCGCGAATGCCGCCTCGGGCCAGCCGGCATTGGGGGAAGGGTGTCCGCGCCCGTCGCGCCGCATGGTGCGCCACGCGGCCCGGGCCGAAGCTTTTGGGGCGAGCCAAGCCGCGATAATGACCAGACAGGCAGACAACCGCGCGGGACAAAAATTGACAAAATCGTCGAGTTTCGCCGCGGCGAAGCCGAAAGCCGCATGGCGTTGCGTGCGGTGACCCACCATGCTGTCGGCGGTGTTGATCGCTTTGTAGCAAGCGCCGCCCGGAAGCCCGCCGAGCGCCAGCCAGAAAGCGGGCGCGACGACGGCGTCGGAAAAATTCTCGGCGAGGCTCTCGATCGCGGCGCGGGCGACGCCAGCCTCGTCAAGCTTCGCGACGTCACGGCCGACGATTTTTGCCGCCGCCGCCCGGCCCGCCGCCAATCCGGCGGGAAGGGCTTCGGCAACGGCAAGGACGTGGGCATCGAGACTGCGCTGCGCGATAAGACTCGAAGCGATAAGCGCGGCGAGCGATAAGCGCGCCGGTTTCGGAAGTTCCGAACCCGCGAGCCCGACGCTGAAAAGATAGGCCCCGCCGCCGGCAATCGATAAAAGCAAGAAGAGCGCGGCAAAACCCAGGGCGCGGCGCGTGGCAAAGGATCGATCGTCATGATTCAATCTACCGTCGGCGAGCGCGATCAGACGGCCGGTCCAGGTGACCGGATGACCGATCGCACGAAACAAGCCTTGCGGATAGCCCAGGCAGGCCTCGATGGCGACGGCGAACGCCGCGAGCTTCAGGGTTGCGGCCAAGTCCATGTGTGAGACGTCCTGTCCCGATTTGCCAGAGTTGCTCCTGGCGGAACATGGCGGCAACCTTTCTGCCGCGCGGCGGGCCTACCCGCAAGCGCCAGAACCATGGCTCGATCTCTCGACCGGCATCAACCCTTATGCCTATCCATTCGCCCATCCGCCGGTGGAAAGTTATACGCGGCTGCCGCAACCTGAGGAGCTTCGCGCGCTGGAAGCGGCGGCGGCAACGGCTTATCACGCTCCTGCAAATATCGAAGTCGTTGCCGCGCCGGGAACCCAGGCGATCGTCAACTGGCTGCCCCGTCTTCTACCGGCGCGGCGCGTTGGAATTTTGGGGGTTACCTATTGCGAGCACGCGCGGTGCTGGGCCACCAGCGGCGCGGAACTGACCGTCGTCGAAGACCTCGCTGGGCTCGAAGACAAAGACATAGCCATCGTCGTCAATCCCAACAATCCGGATGGAAGGCTCGTCGCGGCGGCGGATCTGCACGCGCTGGCGGCGGCTCTTTGCAAACACGGCGGCCGGCTGATTATCGACGAAGCCTTCGTCGATTTTCTTGAACCCGGCGCCAGCGCCGTCCCGGGCACCGCCGAAAGCGGCATCGTCGTGTTGCGCTCCTTCGGCAAGACCTATGGCTTGCCGGGGCTTCGTCTCGGGTTCGCGATCGCGTCAAAACCCGTGGCGGAAAATCTTCGCGCCGCGTTGGGTCCCTGGCCAGTCTCAGGCCCGGCCATTGCCATAGGCTCGAAGGCCTTAAAGGACGCGGAATGGCTCGCGGCGACGCGGGCGCAGTTGCACGCCGACGCAAGAGCGCTCGACAAGATGTTGGCGACGGCGGGTTTCGCATCGGTTGGAGGCAGCCTGCTATTTCGGCTCGTGCGGCACGAGGACGCGCAAGGCTGGTTCGAACGCCTGGCGAGAGCTGGGATTCTCGTACGGCGGTTCGAGGCGCGGCCGCCCTGGCTGCGCTTTGGGATAGCTGGCTCGGACGCCGGCAGGATGCGCCTTTGCGCCGCTCTCGGACTTGAATTACTGTAATTGCTTCCGTAATGGCCGTTGGAAGGCACAATCTCACCGCGGGGACCATGCTTCCGTCCGTCGCCGGCATGGGGCCGCCACACCTTGCACTCAGGTGGAACCCGAGAGCCGATCTCAATGCCAGACGCGGTTCGCTACAAATCGTGGCACCCCTTGCGTGCATGGGAACCCCATGTCGAGCGTTTGATCCGTCGCCAGCGGCAATCTCAGCCTCAACAAGCCCGTCATCCTATGGATGCCGGTTTGAAGGGCAGATCGTTATGACCTTATTGAGATGGTCGCTCGCTTGCTTTGTCGCGATTTACATTCTGATGATCGTCGGCCTAGCAGTGTTTCAGCGGCGGTTTCAGTATTTTCCAGATCGTCATCTCGCCGATCCCGCGCGAGCCGGCATGAGCGGCGTCGAGGACCTGCGTCTTACGGCCAATGACGGAGAGACGCTGGTCGCTTGGTATGTTCCGGCAAAGAACCGGCATCCGCTGATCTTGTATTTCCACGGCAATGGCGGCGCTTTGGCCGATCGCGTTCCACGGTTTCGCTCGCTTTTGGCGAGCGGATACGGGCTCCTTGCTATATCCTATCGCGGCTATGGCGGCTCGACGGGCTCGCCGACACAAAAGGGCCTGATGGAGGATGCCGAAACCGCCTATCTGGAAGCGCGTGCGCGCGGCTATGACGGCGATCGTATCGTTTTGATGGGCGAATCGCTCGGCACTGGCGTCGCGATCGCCCTCGCGGCGACACATGAAGCTGCCGCTCTCGTGCTCGATTCGCCGTATTCGTCGGCGGTGGAGGTCGCCGCGGCGCATTACGCAATCTTTCCGGTGAATTGGTTGATGTTCGATCGGTTTCGCTCGGACCTCGCGATCGGCGGCGTGCATATTCCAGTCCTCGTCGTGCACGGAGACGAAGACGAAGTCATTCCGATAGGCTTGGCCAGGCGGCTTTTCGAACTCGCCAATGAGCCGAAGACGTTCATGAACGTGTCTGGTGGCAAGCATCTCGTGCTGGGATCGGCGGAGGTTTTTCCGCGCGTCCGCGCGTGGATCGACGAGAAGACCGGCGTCGCACGTCGTGACGCACGAGAATGAGTGTTTGACCCCAGAGGATGTTGACGAAAAGTTGCCCGGCTTTTTCGATTAGAAAATACCCCAACTCTTTGAAGCTGAGCGATTCCTTTTCGATCAGATGGAATCATCTGATCGGGAAGCGCTCTAAGTTCATCAGAACGGCCCCCGGCATAGGCGAACGTCGCGGCGTCGAAGACGATGTTGCCGCCGACGCTGCGCGCTATGGGGGTGCCGGTCTCGATTCATGAAGATGCCGTCTCGCCCGAGCTGCGCCACCAGGGCGGGTTCTGCGCCCGCGGAATCCTACCTAGTCAGACGCAGCGTGAGCAACAGGCGGGCGATGAACTCCTTTACCCCCGCGCTATCAATGCCTGTGCCGCCCGACCATTGGCCGCTTTCGCGCCCGCTCCCCGCCGGCACACGCGGCTGATCGGGATTGAAGTGGGCTTTCAATAAGCCGAGCGGCGCGGGATCAAACCTTTGCGTCTTCAGAGTCCGGGGCGTGACTCCGGCTTCGATGAGTTTCGTCCGCCACGAAGAGACGCAAGGCCTGCTCTTCCTCGCAAGGGGGCAGGCTGGCATACGTCAAATGAATATGGGCGAGCGCTTTATCGCCGTCGTTCCATAGTTCCGCCGCCCGGCGCATTTTTGCCAGGATATGAGGCTCGACTGGCCGGTCAAAAGCCGTCGCGACCAGCGCCAAGGCGCGCCCCTCGTCGGCGAGGGCGAGGACGCGGGCGGCCCCGTTCGTCTCGCGCCATACCGGCAAGCACCGTTACCGCGCCGAGCATCAGCCCTTCGCGGAAAATCTCCATGCGCGGACGGAGGCCGCGCGCCCGCGCTTCCCATTTTTGCAAAAGCTGTTGCGTTTGCTCCACCCAAAACCCCATTCATCGCGCGTGAATCGACGAACGGAGTATAGGCGCAAGCTTGATTCGGCCTAACACGAGCCTCGGACATTGATGCGTCGAGGACTGGTACGTCGGGCAAGACGCGGGAGCGGACCGGATTTGTAAACTCCCTGGTTTCAACCGCCGCTATCGCGCGCCTTGCCAACCTTGAAGGCGGGGACAATATGGTGGTAAGAAGGGGTCCCGAGGAACTAGGAAAGCGGTCAGTCGGGATTTCCGCTGCTCCTACTAATGATAGATTACCGGGAGGAAGTGACAATGGCGCGGCCGACCCTGCCAAAAAAGCGCGCGAGGATAACGGTTCTCGACGTGGTGATCGTGATTGGCGGCATTATTGGCATCATGGCCTTCAACCGGATGAGCATCGCCAGGCTTCAACGCTCGCTCCCCAATGCGAACAGCCAGATCGTGGGGGAATGGAAGTCCGCGCGCGGACCGGAGCACCTTGTTTTTCGCGCCGACAAGTCCGTCAGCATGACTGTCCCCGCCAATCCGGCGGAAGGAAACGCGGCGCCGGCTGCTCCGGAAACAAATGGTCCGGCGCCGGTAACCGGCAAGTACCTGGTCGTGCAAGGGGGAAAGGTGGCTATCCAATTGATGAACGGAAATAAATACACGACGACAATCAGTCCAGGAAGCCCGAACCGCTTTGACCTTATCGATTCGGCGACCGAGGGAGTGACGACGTTCGAGCGGCTGCCGGCGGCTCCTGCCAGCGCAGGGACCACGGCAAACGAGCCTCCCCCATGAACGTCGCGCTTGACCGCGAACTCCCCCACCACGACCTCGACAAGCCAAGGCCGCTCGTGTAGAGCTGCTCTCCGCAATTCAAAACAGCGTACCGGAACGCTCGCCGGAAGATCAGGCGAAATGGCGAGGTTTTAATTTCAATGAATATCATCGCGGAACTCGAGGCCAGGCAGGCCGCCAAGCTCTCGGCTGGCAGGACTATCCCCGCGTTTCAACCGGGTGACACTGTCGTCGTGAACGTCAAGGTGACGGAAGGGGAGCGCACCCGCGTGCAGGCCTATGAAGGCGTCTGCATCGCCCGCAGCGGTGGCGGGATCAACGAGAGCTTCACGGTACGCAAAATCTCCTATGGCGAGGGCGTTGAGCGCGTTTTCCCGGTGCTTTCGCCGAATATCGAATCGATCAAGGTGGTGCGGCGCGGCAAGGTCCGGCGAGCAAAGCTCTATTATCTGCGCGACCGGCGCGGCAAGTCGGCGCGTATCGCCGAGAAGATGGAGACGCCCGCCGCCAAGACCGCGCGCGAGGTCGCCAAGAAAGCAGCCAAGACTGCCGCCAAGATAAAGAAGGCAACTCCCGCCGCCAAATAGGCGTGCAAACGGGGCCTATTGCTTGTCGCGCCGCCGCCAAGGCCGCCAGCTTGCGGGCGTCATCTTTTCTCATGCCCCAAGAGACTCACGCGCGACTCCCCACGTCACGAAAAATGTGCGCCTAATTATGAACTTTGCCGGCTTGTCCCGCACTTCTTCAGGGTTTCCATCGCGCGGACTTGACGCCGCCCGGGCCCTAGCCTAGGAGACGTCTCGTCCCATCCTGCGCAATGGAAGACTCGCCCGTCGGCCTTTTCGGCCTGACCGGCTAGGAGTCAGCTGCCCGGCCGAAGTATAGCGAGGAAAAAGCGAATGCCCCGCCGTTGTGAATTGACCGGCAAGGCCGTGCAGACCGGAAATCTGGTCAGCCATTCGAACCACAAAACGCGGACGCGGTTTTTGCCGAACCTCTGCAATGTGACCTTGATGTCCGATGTGTTGCAGCGCAAAGTTCGCATGCGCGTGAGCGCCTCGGCGCTGCGCACGGTTGAACATCGCGGCGGCCTCGATGCTTTCTTGTTGAAGGCGAGCGACGCTGGGCTTTCGCGCGGCGCGCTGGCCATCAAGCGCGAGGTCGCCAAAAAACTGGCGGCGGGCGGCTAGAGAGGGTCCCGATGAGCCAGAACCGGAGGGGGATTCCCAAAACTGCGTTGAACGAAGATTTCGCGAAGAAGGTTCGCCACTCGATGCGTGAGCTGCAAAATGACGCGCGAAAAATCCCCTCCTTCTTGCAATGCCCACCCTCAATTACGCCGCGCGAATATGAACCTACTTATGGCCGTATTAATATCGCCGGCACGGGTCATTCATAGTCTCGCCTTGACGGCGATTTTTGCCGACACCATCAAAATCATCAGCCTGTGGATCCCGCGTCTTCCCGGCTTTTTGGGCCTTCTCGGGCGCAATTCGCTCAGCGTCTTCTGCGCCCTGTCTCTTCTCAACCCGAGCGGGCAAATCTTCCGCTTTGTCTATGGCGGACATGTTGCATCCGATGCATTCATCGCTATTTTGGGTGTTCTCCTTATGGGTTTCATCGCATGGACGGCGGAATGGCGCGAAAGTTTGCGGGCGGCTTTGGCACACAAGCCGCTATCGCCCTAGCGCTAGCCTGCCTCTTAATGCCGGCTCCCCGCGCGGAAGACCTGGGCGCGCCTCCCGTCCCGCCGCCGATGAGCCCGCCATGCGACGTGCCGGCGATGGACATCGCCGCCCCGGCCACGCTGCCCAACGTGACTGCGGCACTGCAAAAGGGCGAGAAAGTGCGCATTCTTGCGATCGGCTCATCCTCGACGCTCGGGTACGGGGCCTCGTCGAAGGACATGAGCTATCCCTCGCAGCTCGTATCTATCCTCGAACATGCCCTCAAGGGCGTCGATGTCGTGATCCTCAACCGCGGGGTCTCCGGAGAAATGGCGGAGGACACGGCCGAGCGAATCCGAAGCGAGGTCGCGCTCAGGAATCCGGACCTCGTTCTTTGGCAGTTGGGAACCAATGACGCGCTGGCCCGGATCCCGCCGCAGGATTTCGAGGACACCGTGCGTTCGACGATCCGCTGGCTGAAGGAGAACCGGATCGACGTCGTGCTCGTCGGGGTGCAATATACCACGCGCCTCGCCCGCGACGCGAACTATGTCGCGATACGCGACAGCCTGCAGAAAATCGCGGCCGAGGAAAATATTCTTTACGTCCGCCGCTACGATGCGATGCGGTTCATCGCCCAGACCAGGGCCAATTTGCAATTGATGGCAGGCGATAATTTCCATCTTAACGATCTCGGCTACCAATGCATGGCGGAACACGTCGCGCATGCCCTGATCGTCAGCCTTTTCGTCAAACGAGTCCGGCCCATCCACAATTAATTCGGATTCGCTCAGGTCACTTCGAACCATGTCGCCATCCCGGTGTCCTGACGCCCTGCCATGAGACATTCGATCGCCCATTTGCCCGGATTGCCGGCGACAAAGGCAACGTGCTTGGTCTTGCCTTCGGGAACGAGGACGGCATCGCGCCAATAGGGCTCCCAGCCATCGTCGAGATCGTGCAGGAGCCGCATCGCATGGCCATGCACATGCATTTGCTGCACGAAGGCCGTATGGTTCACAAAACCGAGCGTCACCGGGGTCCCGCGCTTGACCGAAAATAACGGCGCCGGGGTAAATCCGGTGAATGCCTTCCCATTTAGCTGCCAATATAAGGGGCGATCTTGCGCTGCCGCCGGGGTCGGCCCGGAATCCATGCCGGCAATGGCCTCGATCAAAATATCAACTTTACGCGACGCCTGCAGCTTGATCTCGCTGGGGAGCAACGGATTTTGCGGCAGCGAGGCGACCGGCGGCAAGGGAGAGCGTTTTTCTCCTGCGGTCTTGAAGGCGAGAAGAACACGGTCTGGCTGATTGTCTCCGAGCAGCGTCACATTCGCATCTGCTCCAGCGTCCCCGGGAAGATCGAGCACGACGTCGAAACGCGCGCCGGGTCCAAGCGGAATCATCTGCCGTACCGGCTCGAAGGCTTCGCACGGCTGACCATCGACCGCGAGGATCAAGGGTCTGACCTCCTTGAACGCGATCAACATCAGCCGCGTATCGACTGCGCTCAGGACGCGCAGCCGCAAACGTGATGAAGGCGGCAGGGTTTCCTCGACTGGAACAGCGCGCGAATTGAGGGTGACGACCGGCCCGATGCGGCCCGCCCCCGCGGCGTCGGTGGCGTTGAAACCGGCGAGCTGGCTTTTGTCGTCGAGCTTCCAATCGGCGAGAATGACAAGCATGTCGCGGTCGGCCGCGGGCGGTTCCGGCTCGTCGACGATCAAGACGCCGTAAAGTCCGCGATCGAGCTGCTCGCCGATGAACGGCAAGGCATGCGGATGATACCAATAAAGCCCGCTGTCGGGAGGGGTAAAACGATAATCGAATGAGCCGCCTGGCGGGACCGGCTCTTGCGTCAGGCCGGCAACGCCGTCCATCGCATTGACGATCCGCACGCCGTGCCAGTTGAGGCTTGCCGGCTGGGCGAGCTTGTTGACAAGCCTTACTTTGACCTCCTCGCCTTTTTTGAAGCGCAGGAGCGGCCCGGGCACCTCCCCATTATAGCTC
>DATBYR010000236.1:0-6179 GCA_036513565.1 Methylocella sp.
GCATGAAGCCGGTAAAATTCCAGCTTGAGATCGCCATCCGCTGCGACTTTGCAGATCTATTCGAAGTGAAATCAGGCAATATTGTACGCCGGGGGCGGATCACTACCGACTGGTCGGAGGCACACCAACAGCTTCGCACAGTCTATCGCAACCGCGACTTCAGCAGGTCGGTTATAATTTCCGCGCACAATTTTCCTAAAGAGCCCGTCTATGCAAACGGTCGTCTCAGCTTCGAGGTCGCGCTCGAACCCGGAGAAGCTTGGCATACATGCATCCTCTATACCTTGACGGATGACGACAAACATTCGGCTCCGCCACGTAACTGCATTGAACACCATCCTGCCTCGCGCCACGCCGAAACCTTGGCGGATTGGCTGCGGACAGTGGCAAAAATTCAGACCAGCAATGAAGAGTTCTATCGCCTTTTTCGCCGTGCACTTGAAGACATGGCGGCGCTCCGCCTACCGATCGAGGGCACGGATCATACCGTCTTCTTGCCTGCCGCCGGGCTTCCCTGGTTCATCGCGCCATTCGGACGCGACAGCCTGATCGTCTCGCTCCAGAACATCTTGATCTATCCGGAATTTGCGCGTGGCTCGTTGGACATACTTGGCTCTTTCCAGGCAAAGGAAAACGATCCTTATCGAGACGCTGAGCCAGGCAAGATACTCCACGAATTGCGCTACGGTGAGCTGGCACATTTTAAACTGATCCCCCACACCCCCTATTATGGCACCGCTGACGCCACGCCGCTCTATTTAATCACCTTGCACGCGGCTTGGCGCGCAACGGGCGACCAAGCCTTACTGGAGCGGCATCTTGAGACCGTCGAGGGCTGCCTGTCTTGGATCGATAATTACGGAGACCGCGATGATGATGGTTTCCAAGAGTATCAGACGCGATCTCCGGCCGGATATGAGAACATGTCTTGGAAGGATTCCGGCGACTGCGTAGTCTATCCGGACGGCTCGCTGGTGAAGGGACCAAAGGCACTCTGCGAACTTCAGGGCTATGTTTACAGCGCCTGGATCCGCATGGCCGAGGTATTTGACGCGCTCGGCAAATGCGACCGTGCTGGGGAACTACGCGCCAAGGCAGCCGCCTTGTTTGAACGGTTCAATGCGGCATTTTGGGATGACGAACTCGGCTTTTATGCTTATGCGCTCGACGGCGATAAAAAGAAAGTCCTGACCGTCGCCTCGAATGCCGGCCATTGCCTTTGGTCTGGCATCGTGCCTCGCGAGCGGGCCAAGATTGTTGTGGAACGCCTGATGGCTATCCGCACGCTTTCGGCGGGCAATCCTGCATTCAATCCGTACAATTATCAGACTGGATCGGTGTGGCCGCACGACAATGGGATCATCGCGATGGGGTTCAAACTCTATGGCTTCGGCGCGGAGGCCGGGCGGATCGCGCACGACATCAGCGTCGGAGCGAGTTATTTTCTGCTGAACCAATTGCCGGAACTCTACACTGCCTTTCCACGCGATGAGACGACGTTTCCAGTGCAATATATTGGCGCGAATGTGCCGCAAGCCTGGGCGGCCGGATCGATCTTCATGCTGACGCAGGCCATGCTGGGATTCCTGCCTGACGCGCCACGGAACAAACTGTATGTCGATCCGTTGCTCCCAGAATGGTTGCCGGACATAACGATTCGCGATCTTCGCATTGGCCGGCACAAATTCGATATCCGCTTCTGGCGCGAGGGTGAGCGAACCGAGTTCGAAGTGCTCAACGGCAACGCCAGCCTGGTGGAACGTTGTGAGGTGGGAGCCAAAGCGGCCCAGCTAAGGGACCGTACGGAGCCGATCTAGGTCACGGTCGAACGGCCGCATACAATCAAATCGGGAGACGAGCCAATGGCACACACCATCGATCGCGCCGGACTGACGGATTTGCTGACCCTTGCCATCGACATCGGCGGCAGTCATCTCAAGGCAGCTGTCCTCAAAACCTCAGGAAAGATGTCTACGGATCCGGCCCGCGTCAAGACTCCGAGGCCAGCCACGCCAGACGCAGTTGTCGCGGCGTTGATTAGCCTCGCACAACAGCTCGGCCAATTTGATCGAGTCTCGATCGGCTTTCCGGGCGTGGTGCGGGCGGATTTCGTTTTGACGGCGCCCAATCTCGGTACCAAGGAGTGGCATGGTTTCAAGCTGGGCGCAGTCCTAGCCGAAGCTTTAGGCAAGCCTGCCCGCATGCTTAATGATGCCAGCATCCAGGGCCTTGGGGTCATTACCGGGCGAGGCCTCGAGTGCGTTTTGACAATGGGCACGGGAATGGGCTTTGCCTTGTTCCAGGATGGGCAGATTGCGCCGCATCTGGAACTCAGCCAGCATCCCATTCGCAGACGCAAAACCTACGACGAATATGTGGGCGAGGCTGCGCTTGAGGCCGTTGGCAGGCGGCGCTGGAACAAGCGCATCCGCAAGATTATCGGTATCCTCGAAACCGTTATCACTTATGACACACTTTACATTGGCGGGGGCAATGCAGAGTTGATCGAGCCACCATTACCTGCCAATGCGAAGATCGTTTCCAACACCGCCGGGATCACCGGAGGCGTGCGGCTATGGGACGAACGAATGGATCACGCGTTCGCCGAACAGCTACCCCCTTTTGCCGAATGGCCCGCTGAGGCTCTCTGTCGGGTTGCGGTGCAAATTCAATGAACGCCTAGGAGGTCATTGTCACCGCTTCGGGCTTGCGGTCCCCCTTGGCTACCGAATTGCCAGTGGGACCAACCACTTCGACTTGGAGGCCGCGCAAATTCCGATCGGTGCGTGTCCCCCGCAACATCTCAACTTGCGATGACACGATCTTTTTGGTCGTGGTTTTGCCTTTAAGCGAAACCACAAGGATTCCAGAAAGATCGCCTCGAACGTCGATGAGCAGTTCGTCGCCCGACGGATGCGGAGCACCGGATTCGCCGGTATGAGCGAGGCGCGCGTCCTTGCCGGGGTCGCAGCCGCCTTGCCCATAATGCTTGGTCCATGCGATGAATGGCGAAATTTGACATTGACCGATGGATTAAATCCAGACTTTTGCAATACCAGACTCTATAGGAGTGTGCGGGTGTGCTCTTCGCCTCCCGCTTTGTGCGCGCTTTGGAATGGGGCCCCCCATGAACCTGATTTGGCTCGGCCACTCGGCTTTCCGCATCGAGCTTGGCGCGGCGGTTATTTTGATCGACCCATTTCTCAGCGGCAACCCGAAATTCACCGGCGACGTCGCAAAGGCGGCGGCAGGGGCAACCCACATTTTGCTCACCCACGGCCATGACGATCATATCGGCGACGCCGCCAAGATCGCCAAGACGACCGGCGCGCAGGTCATTTCGAATTTCGAAATCTGCATGTATTTGAACGCGCAAGGCGCGGAAAATATCAACCCCGGCAACACCGGGGGCACGATCGATTGCGGTGCGTTCAGCGTGAGCCTCACCCAGGCGTTGCATTCGTCGGGAACCGTCGTCAACGGCCAATCCATCTATCTCGGCAGTCCAAACGGCGTTGTCGTCAAGCCAAGGGACGCGCCTTGCCTTTATCACATGGGCGACACCGATGTGTTCTCCGACATGGGTTTGATCGCGGAGATTCATTCGCCCAAGATCGGCCTTGTCCCGATAGGCGACCGTTTCACCATGAGCGGGCGGACGGCGGCGCTCGCGGTCAAGCGTTTCTTCAAATTCGATACCGTTGTCCCCTGCCACTACGCGACCTTCGATCTTCTCGATCAGGACGCAAGCCACTTCATAGCGGCGATGCAAGGCCATCCGACGAAAGTTGTCGTGCCCCGCGCAGGCGAGGTCTTGGCGTTTTGACGGCCGCGCCTTGCGCTTGGCGCGGACATGCGCAAATGAAAGGTATTCGATAAGATCATGCAACCACGTAAATAAGCGAGAAACGGCATGGGCAATTTTTTCGGAAATATTGGCGATCAGAGCATCGAAAGCTTTCGCCTGACCGGGGTCGGCTGGGTCTTCGCGTTCTTAATCGTCGGCGCAACGATTCTTGCCGGCCGCTGGCTGGTTGGCTTGGGAGTGGCGAAATACTACCGGGAGCTCGCACGCGAGCCGGACGCCAGCGCCGCGAGCGAAGGCATTGCGGCCCCCGCCATGGCGCAGGAAACCAAGACGCTGTTCGAGCGGGCGGACGAACTTTTGAAGCAAGGGACGCGGTCCGAAGATAATCGGGCGCTGATCGAAGCCATCGATACCTATCGCCGCGGCCTCGCTCTCCTTGCGCGCCCGGAGAGCCCACACCAATGGGCTTTGGCGCACACGAATCTTGCAGTCGCCCTCGAAACGCTCGGTGAGCGGGAGAACGGGACGGCGCGGATCGCGGAGGCCGTCGAAGTTTATCGCGAGGCCTTGAAGGAATATACCCGCGAGCGCGCGCCACTCGATTGGGCCGCAACCCAGATGAATCTCGGTAATGCGCTCGCAAGGCTCGGCGAGCGGGAGAGCGGAACCGCGCGGCTCGAAGAGGCGGTCGCCGCCTTTCGCGAGGTCGTGGAGGAATATACCCGCGCGCGCGCGCCGCTCGATTGGGCCGCCGCGCAGATGAATCTCGGCAATGCGCTGAGAGTGCTCGGCGAGCGGGAGAGCGGGACGAAGCGGCTCGAGGAGGCCGTCGAAGCCTATCGCGAAGCGTTGAAGGAATATACCCGCGAACGCGCGCCGCTCGATTGGGCCACGACCCAAATAAGTCTCGGCGCCGCGCTCGAAACGCTTGGCGAGCGGGAGAGCGGCACGGCGCGGCTCGAGGGGGCCGTCGAAGCCTATCGTGAGGCCTTGCAGGAGTTGACCCGCGATCGCGTGCCGCTTGAGTGGGCCACGACCCAGAACAATCTCGGCACCGCGCTTAAGGACCTCGGCACGCGCGAGAGCGGCACGGCGCGGCTCGCGGAGGCCGTCGAAGCCCATCGCGAAGCCACGCAGGAATTAACCCGCGCACGGGTTCCGGTCCAATGGGCCGTCACCCAGCACAATCTCGCCGTCGTTTACCGCGCCCTGTTCGAAAAGGATCGCGAGCCGCGTCATCTCGACGATGCGATTGAGGCCGTCAATGGGGCTCTTGAAGAATTCCGGGCGGCCAACAAGTCCCGCTTAATCGAGATGGCCGAGGCCTTGCGCGAAAAAATTCTCGCGGCGAAAGGCGAGTTATAGCGGCATCGCGTGCTGGTATACCCCGACTGTTTATTAAGCAGTTCATAAATAAGCGCACATTCTTATTGACGATGTGAATCGTGCGTGAGTCTCTTGGGGCATGAGAAAAGACGACGCGCGCAAGTTGGATCATGTGTACAAGTCTGGATTTGATCCAACGGTCAAATGTCAGATTACGTCATTCATTCAACGGCGGGCATTATCGGCGAGGGGGACTCGGATGTTGTCAAGGACGCGAGCCAAAAGGGCGTCCGGAAGGAACGCCCGTCGCAGGCGACGGGCTATGGGTCGCGCCGGCGCAGCCGGTGCTGGGCATCATTGACAACATCGATCCACTCGCCACCCCCGGGTCTAGCCCGGGGGTCGCCGCCAAGAGATGAATGGCAAGCTGTGATTTGATCCGGCAATGCCTGAGTCTAATATTTTTTACGGATCATGCGACCTTGGAAGCGCGCGCGGCGTGGGCAAGATGGCGAAACCCCCGCTTTCCCCCTCACAGGAGGTTGGCCCTAACCGCCGCCGCCCTGGCGGCGAGCGTCAGCATGCTTTGCCGCGAGGTCTTGGCAAGGCCATGCTCGGTCTTATGCCAATGATAGGGCCGCAGAATAAGATCGTAGAGCGCCATCCAGGCCGCGGCCGAGGTCAGCAGATAATACAAAGGGAGCAGCGGCAGGAAAGGCCAAAGACCGAGCAGTTTGCGCCGCTTCATGCCGAGCAACGCCAGCCATAGGATCGACGCGGTTCCGAAAAGCCCCGCCGACATCCAAAGCACGACCTCGATAAGCTCGAGGGCGGAGGCAGGCGACGGCAGGCCGGCGCCAAGATCATGGACAAGGAGGGCGGTAAAAAATGGCCAGAGCGGTGGCGCGATCACCAAACCGGTCATCGTCAGGGCGAGCGCCAGGCTGTGCGCGACGCCAAGCTCCGCGACGAGGCGGCGGGGATCGCGGGTGAGCGTGATGAGGGTCTGCATCCAGCCCTTGGACCAGCGCCGCCGCTGCCGCAG
>DATBYR010000237.1:0-2162 GCA_036513565.1 Methylocella sp.
CCGTTTTTTGGCCCTGTCTGGCCTTGGGCGGGATAATTTGCGGGCGGCGGCCGGAGAGCCTGGATTTTTGGCCGCGATCCTCGATCATCTCGCCTCCAATGAGTCCTTGCTCCTCACCTTCGCGGCCAACACCGGGCACGCCCCGGCAACGATCGCCAAGGCACGGGACATATTGTCGCCCCCGGCGGAGATGCCGTGACAGTGGACGGCCCGTGCTAAGAAGCATAACCCTTAAACCGGAGCCTCGCATGGTCTGGCCTCTGCCTCAACGCCCAAAACGCCAACCCGCGCCGGAGCATGACGCGCCCGCTGCCGCGCAAAGACTCGATCTAACCCAGCGTTTGCGGCGCAACCGCAAGGCGGACTGGACACGCAGGCTCGTCCGCGAAAACACCTTGACCGTGGACGATCTCATCTGGCCGGTTTTTCTTTGCGAAGGCGAAAACACCCGGGAGCCCGTTGCCTCCATGCCTGGCGTCGAGCGCCTCTCCATCGACCAGGCCATGCGCGCGGCGGCCGAGGCGGCGGAGCTTGGCATTCCGGCACTCGCGCTGTTTCCCTTTACCGAGCCTGGTCTGCGGAACGAACAGGCCAGCGAGGCGCTCAGTCCCAACAATCTCGTCTGCCGTGCTTGCCGCGCGATCAAGCGCGAAGTGCCAAATCTCGGCCTCGTCACCGATGTCGCGCTCGATCCCTACACCAGCCATGGCCATGACGGGATTTTGCGCGGCGAGCGGATTTTAAACGACGAGACGGTTTTCCTTCTCGTGGAACAGGCGCTGAACCAGGCGCGCGCGGGCGCCGACATCATCGCGCCTTCCGACATGATGGATGGGCGGGTCGGCGCGATCCGCGCCGGGCTCGACGCGGAGAATTTCGACGAGGTGCAGATTTTATCTTACGCCGCCAAATATGCATCGGCCTTTTATGGGCCTTTCCGCGACGCCGTTGGCACCAACGCGACGCTCATCGGCGATAAGCGCACCTATCAGATGGACCCGGCCAATTCCAACGAGGCTCTGCGCGAGGTCGCGCAAGACATCGAGGAAGGCGCCGACATCGTGATGGTAAAACCCGGCCTGCCCTATCTCGATATTATTTTCCGGGTGAAGGAGCGTTTTGGCATGCCCACCTTCGCCTATCAGGTGTCGGGCGAATATGCGATGATCATGGCGGCGGCGGACAAGGGTTTTATCGACGGCGACAAAGCCATGCTCGAAAGCCTCGTCGCCTTCAAGCGCGCCGGCGCCGACGCGATCCTCACCTATTTTGCCCCGCGCGTGGCAAAAAGGCTCAAGGAGATGACGTGATGCTGTCGAAGGTGCAGCCAAAAGATATACGCTACATCAAGCTCGGCGATGGCGGGCGTTGGGCGGAACATTCTCTTTCGGACGGTGTTCTGTGTTTCGGTTATCACTCGATCCCGCATGAAGTGTGCGAACGAAAGGACTGGGACGGGGTACGGAATCTGTTGTCCGATCGTAAGTCGGAAGGAGCCCAGACCGCCGGTGTCACCGAACTAAGCACCTTTTATGAATTGGGAGAAGACTGCCTTTGGATCACTTTTGCTGACGGGCATCTATGGTGGGCTTTTGTTCACCCAAAGGTTCAATGGACGGGGGACGCCACTAGTGATGGTCCGTCTCGAAAACGCGTGACGCTGGACGGTTGGCATAGGACCGACATTTTCGGTAAGCCGCTCCGGGTTGCTGCACTCAGCTCCAAACTGACGAAAGTCGCGAATTTCCGTGCGACGATCTGCAAAGTTGCAGAGGAAGATTATCTTCTACGACGCATCAACGGCATTTGACTGGTTGATCGAACGATCAGGATAATTAATAGCTGGATCGGCCCCTCCCAAGGCAAAATTCTCAATATTTGCAACATGCGAGGGCCATAATTCCTTCGACCTTTTGGGTGAGCGCCACCAAGCCGCTTCTTCCCGAACCAGACAAAAGATTTTGTCCAATAGACTGATCCTTTCGATCGCCAATCGTACCAAAATGTTGCAGAGTCGGTCTGAAAAGTTCGTTAACTCAGACAAAGCTTTCTGAGCATGAGACGAATCGAGGCGAGGCGGAGAAAAGCGAGTGCGTTTCGGGTGAGATTTTCGAAATCCTTGGCCAGGCGGCGACAGCGATTGAACCACGCGAAGGTGCGCT
>DATBYR010000238.1:0-11595 GCA_036513565.1 Methylocella sp.
TGATCCGCGGCGCCGCCGATTTCAAGAACGCGATCATTTTTTGCAATCGCAAGCGGGACGTGGCGATCCTCCATAAATCCCTGCAAAAACATGGGTTCAATGCCGGCGTCTTGCACGGCGACATGGATCAGCGCGCCCGCATGGTTTCCCTCGATGCATTCAAGACCGGCGGCGTCGACCTTATCGTCTGCTCGGACGTCGCGGCGCGGGGCCTCGACATTCCAGACGTAAGCCATGTATTCAATTTCGATGTCCCAACCCATGCCGAGGATTACGTTCATCGAATCGGCCGCACGGGACGCGCGGGCAAAACCGGCATCGCAGTCTCGATCGTTACCGCCGCCGATCAAAAATACATTCTCGAAATCGAGCGGCTCATCGCCCGGAAAATCGATTGGCTCGCGGGCGAAAGCCTCGCCAATCTTCCCGAGGACAGTGAAACCAGCCTACGAGCGCCACGAGGCGCGAGATCGCGGCCAGCTTCGCCGCCCAGCGGCACCGCCGCGCGGGGACGAGCGAGTTCTCGGCCACAAACTATTAGTGCACCGGCCGCCGCCAAGCCAAGCGGTTCGCGGCGGCGGGACGGCGATCGTCCCTCCAGCGAGGCGGGGCCGAAACCGTCCGCCGTGGGTTCCAGCGTTCCCGCGCGGCGGCGCGATAACGACGCCGATTCACCGGTTGTTGGCATGGGGGACCATGTGCCGATGTTTCTGCTCCGGCCTGCCAAGGTCAAGCCAGCAAAAACGCCCGAGGATAAAGACGATAAGAACACCCGAATGGGGTAAATTACGAAAGGCTTAAACCAAAAACCCTCATAGCTCCACGATCGCACGAATAGCTCCACGACCGCACGAAGCCGCCTCGCTCCGCTCGTGCGCGAGGAGTTTTTCAAGGGTATCCATCCAACTCGGACATTCAACGATCAAGTCGCTCAAGCGTCAGGCGATCCGGTTCGCCTCCAAAATACTTGTGCAAGGCATCTCTAAATAGCTGGTTATCGGAAGTGGCACTGGCAAACAAAGTCATAGAAGAATGAAATTTGAGATCGTCAGGGTCGGCAAAAATCTGGTCAATCGAACGTCCCTCCACGAGGGTGATGAGACGAGTACAATGTCGCAGTCTTGGCCCGAGAATTGGATGATTCAAATACGCCTCGGCTTCCTCACGAGAAGAAATCGCGAATTTTCGTGCTAGCTGACTGTAGCCTAGACCTTCAATCTGCGGGAAGATAAACCACATCCAATGTCCGCTTTTGCGGCCTTCCTGTAGTTCCAAGCACACTTCCTCGAACACATGGCTTTGGGCGTCAACAAAGCGCTGTAAATTATGATGATCATTTTTATCGATTTCCGCCATCGCTGATCCCGGAGCCGCGCCGGCCTTGGGTTCGCCTCCAAATAAGAGGGAGTGTAATTGTTCCGTACCGATAGCCCGGCCGAGTTCCCTGAAGGCAAAGAACGGCGTCAACACGACGAACATGATGATACCGACCATGAGTAATCCCTGCAGCGTTCCGCCGCCGATATTTGGAATGCTTTGAGAAAGCGTCTTGCCGTGCAATATTCCTATAAGCGTTTCTTCGATCATATGGAAGCAAAACAGTATCACTGCAAAAACGGCAGACTTGAACAGGATTGGATAGATGAGCGGCCTATTTTTTAAATTGTCTCCGACATGAAAATACTCTGCGACCAGCACGACCTTTGCCAAGGCCAAGGCATTCACAAGAGCAAACCCTTGATGGAAAATCAGGCTCTCTTCATTCAAAACGAGCGCTTTATGGAGGGAAAACACACTCAAGAGAACCCAAAAATAGACAAATATCCCGAATAGTTCTCTTGATTCGTCGATGGCTCCCGTTTTCAGGCGAAGGAGTCGTTCATTTCCCATGTTCCGATCTCCATGCGACCTGGTCAAGTGATGAGACAGGATGGATAGTGCCCTAATCAAACCAATTACCTCAATGGCTATTCCTTGATTCGAATAACGCATCAAGGGTGAAGAGTTTCATTCAACACCCATAACAGTCGCCATAATAAGATGGATATGCATACTGGTTATACCGGCTGTAAAATGGACTGTACCCAAATGGTTGCACAAAAATCGGTGGGCCTTGATAGTAAACCGGCGGCAGGTATGCGTACGGCGTCTGACCGATGATACCATGCGGGATTGCCGCGCCAGGGTAGTAGTATTGAGCGTTTGCCACACCTGTAAAGCAGAGCGTACCTAATAGCGCCAGCGCAACACAAACTTTCATTCTCATTTGAACATTCCCTTAGCTTTCAACGGGGATTCCCCTGATGACTCCCAAACTGGGGTGAATATTTAGCGCTTTTGCGGTCGAAACCGAGCCTGAGAACGCCATCGGTTGATTCACCCGTCGGGCTCTCCATGACGGCCTCATCAGATCCAGAATAACATCCTGATTATGTATGTTAGCTGAACCGCGGTCGCTGCGCCGCAAATTGGTGCGTCATCCGGCGAATGCGGGTTAAACGGCCTCTTCCCTGGCATCGCTCGTCGGCGTGATCGAAACCGATTCCCCGCAGCCGCAAGCACCCGTCTGGTTCGGATTCTGAAAGGTGAAACTCGCCTGCAATGTATCGGCCTCGAAATCCAACCTGGTGCCGAGCAGGAACATCAAATCCTTCGGCGCTATGAGGATTTTCACACCCTGGTCCTCGATGACTTCATCGGCCGCCTGAATTTCGTCGGCCAAATTCATCGTGTAAGCCATGCCAGCGCAGCCGCCGTTGCGGACCCCGACCCGCAGCCCCACGACGGGCTGTCCAGCGGACGCGATGAGTTTCCGCGCACGGGCGGCGGCGGCTTCCGTCAACGACACGACCGCCAATTGTGGGTTCGCCATGCATTCCCTCCAAACGTCCTGGTGATTAACTTGATATGGTGATCCTTATATAGCATGACAATGCCGATTGTTGAGAGCCTTCTTACCTAGGCTTCGGCTTTTCCTTCGGTCCACCGCTCCAAGCTTGCCGGACAGCGGCCTCCACCGTGGGGCTCACGCGGCCTTTTTCCGCGATGGCGGCGAGCGTGCGTAAAATTTGCCGCGTGCCCTCGAGCCTCGCGGCTTTCGTCTCGAAATCGCGGACGAACACGATTTTCATGTCCGGCCGCACCTTGGCTTGCGGGCCTTGTTCCGCGACATACCGGACAAGTCCTTGCGGGTTGGCGAAGGAGTTGTCGCGAAACGCGACGATGACCCCTTTTGGACCCGCTTCGACCTTTTCGACATGCGCCCGGCGGCACAAAACCTTGATCGCGACCAATTGCATCAATTCCTCGGCCTCGCGAGGCATCGGCCCAAAACGGTCGATCATTTCCGCGGCAAAACTCTCGATGTCGGCGTCCGATGTGAGTGTCGCGAGGCGGCGGTAGAGGCTAAGGCGCAGATGCAGATCGGGGACATAATCCTCGGGGATTGTCACCGGCGTGCCAAGCGTGATCGACGGCGACCATGTCTCCTCGGCGGGTTCCTCGATACCCGCCCGCAAGGCTTCGACCGCCTCGCGCAGCATCTCCTGATAGAGTTCGTAGCCGACTTCCCTGATATGACCCGACTGTTCGTCGCCGAGCAGATTTCCGGCGCCGCGAATATCGAGATCATGGCTCGCAAGTTCGAATCCGGCGCCGAGCGTATCGAGCGAATGCAACAACTTGAGACGCCGTTCGGCTTGCGGCGTCATGGTGCGGTTGGGAGGCACCGTGAACAGAGCATAGGCGCGGATTTTCGCGCGCCCGACGCGGCCGCGCAATTGATAAAGCTGGGCGAGACCGAACATGTCGGCGCGATGCACGATGAGCGTATTCGCGGCGGGAATATCGAGGCCGGATTCGACGATCGCCGTCGAAAGCAGCACATCGTATTGGCCGTCGTAGAACGCCGCCATCCTGGCTTCGAGTTCGCTCGCCGCCAACTGGCCGTGCGCGACCACGAATTTTACTTCCGGAACATTCTGGCGCAGGAAGGCGCTTGCGTCCTCGATGTCATCGATGCGCGGACAAACATAAAAGCTCTGGCCGCCGCGATATCTCTCGCGCAGCAGCGCTTCCCGCACGAGCAATTCGTCAAACGGCGATATAAAGGTTCGGACCGTCAGCCGGTCGACCGGCGGCGTCGCGATGATCGAGAGCTCGCGCACACCGGTCAGGGCAAGCTGAAGGGTGCGCGGGATAGGCGTCGCCGACAAGGTCAGGACATGGACCTCGGCGCGCAGTTCCTTGAGCCGCTCCTTGTGCTTGACGCCGAAATGCTGCTCCTCGTCGACAACGACAAGACCGAGATCCTTGAAGCTCACCCCTTTGCCGAGCACCGCATGGGTGCCGACGATGATATCGAACTCGCCCGAGGCGGCGCCAAGCTTGGCGGACTTAAGACCGGCGGCGCCAACCATCCGCGACATGTGCGCGATCTTGACCGGCAAATGCGCGAAGCGCGCGGCGAAATTCTTGTAATGCTGACGCGCGAGAAGCGTCGTTGGCACGACCACCGCCACTTGCTTGCCTTCGATCGAGGCAGTGAAGGCCGCGCGCAAGGCAACCTCGGTCTTGCCGAAACCGACGTCGCCGCAGACGAGGCGATCCATCGGCCGGCCGGAGGCCATGTCGTCCAAAACCGCGTCGATCGCGGCCTGCTGGTCGTCGGTTTCCTCATAGGGAAAGCCCGCGCAAAATTCGACATAAAGATTTTCCGGCGGGACGAGCTTCGGAGCTGCCTTGGTCTGCCGCGCGGCGGCGATCTTGATCAGACCCGCCGCCATATCGAGAACGCGCTTGCGCATGCGCGTCTTGCGCTTCTGCCATCCAACGCCACCCAATCTGTCGAGCTCAACTTCTGTCTCCTCCGAGCCATAGCGCGACAAAAGCTCGAGATTTTCGACGGGCAGAAAAAGCTTGGCGCCCTCGGCATAATGCAGTTCGAGGCAATCATGCGGCGCGCCCGCGGCTTCGATCGCCTTCAGACCGGCGAAACGCGCGATCCCATGATCGACGTGGACGACAATGTCGCCCGCGGTGAGCGCACCCGCTTCGGCCAAAAAATCCTGGGCGCGGCGCGGCTTGCGGTGGCCACCGGCCAGCCGGTCGCCCAAAATATCCTGTTCGCCGATAAGCGCGAGACCGGCAGCCTCGAAACCTTGCTCGATGCCAATGACCGCCAGGGCCAATGTGGCTGGCGAAAGCGCGAAAGCTTGCGCAAGCGAGGACACCGGCGCCGTGCTGGTAAAGCCGTGGTCGGCGAGGACATGGGCGAGCCGCTCGCGCGAGCCGTCCGACCAGGCGGCGAGGACAACCCGCTTGCCGCCTGCTTGCAGCGCCCGCACATGGCCGATGGCGGTACTAAAGACATTGGCGTTTGGATCGGCGCGCTCGGCGGCGAACGTGCGGCCGCGTTTTGAGCCGCAATCGACGACAAGACCTTTGCCAGCTTCCGGCTCCGCGAAGGGCGACACAGACACGACGCTTGCCGCGCGGATGCGCTCGCGCCACTCGGGCTCCGCGAGATAAAGGGCGCCCGGCGGCAGCGGCTTATAGGTCGAATGATTGGGAGCGGCGTCATGCCCGCTCTTCCGCGCGCCAAAGTAATCCTCGATTTGCGCGAAACGCTCGCTCGCCGCCGCTTCGACAAGAGGATCGAACATCAAGGGGGCGCCGGGGCAATAATCGAACAGTGTGTCAAGCTTTTCGTAAAACAGCGGCAGCCAATGTTCGAGACCTTGATGGCGGCGGCCTTCGCTGACGGCTTCGTAGAGAGCGTCGCCGCGTGTCTGCGCGCCGAAATGCGCGACATAGGCCTGGCGGAACCTTCGCATCGATTCGCTGGTCAACTGCACCTCGCTCATCGGCACGAGATCAAGCGCGCGGAGCTGGCCGGTCGTGCGTTGCGTTTCGGGATCGAAGGCGCGGATCGATTCGAGCGCATCGCCGAAAAAATCGAGGCGCAACGGTTGCGGAATTCCGGGCGGGAAAAGATCGAGGATGCCGCCGCGCACGGCATATTCGCCAGTGTCGCGCACGCTCGATGCCCGCGCAAAGCCATTGGTTTCGAGCCATTGGACAAGCGCGTCGCGATCGACCACATTGCCCGGCGCTGCGGAAAACGTGTCGCCCGCGATTTTGCTAAGAGGCGCCACCCGTTGGACCAGGGCATTGACCGTGGTGGACAGGATGCGCGGGCGCTCCATTGCCGAGCGCGAACGGGCAAGCCGCGAGAGAACCACGATGCGGCGCGCCGAAATCGCGGCGTCGGGAGATACCCGGTCATAGGGCAGACAATCCCAGGCGGGAAAATCGAGGCGCTCGATATCCGGCGCGGCGAAAGCCAGCGCCTCGCCGAAAGCGCGGGCGCGCTGGCCGTCGCGCGCGACATGGATGAGCGCGACAGCCCGGCTTTCCGCGTCTTTCGCAAGCGCGCGGGTGAGATCCCCGGCACAAAAAGCGTCGAAGCCATCGGCCACGGAGGAGAGCGTGAGCGAGCCGCCTTTCGCAAGCTCGCCAGCCACCCGTTTGAGATCAGTCACGATACAAGGTCAATTCGAAAGCTTTTGCGGAGCGCCGGGCCAGCAACCGGATCGCAAGCGAGATTTATGTATGGATTGGACCGGTATGGCTATGGAAGGCACGGATTTTCCGTAAAACCGGAGTGTCGTATAAGTCCGGTACTTCGGCTTCAAAGGTAAGCCAGCTGAATACGTCGCGGTCTTGTGCTTCCAGCAAGAGTTCATAATCGTCGAGTTCGCTCTCGCAAAGCCTGGCGATTTCGGCGTCGGCGAAACGGCCAAGAACAAGATCCATTTCGCGCATTCCGCGATGCCAGGAACGAAACAGACTACGGCGTCGCCTTGCGTCCAGGCTCAAATCAGATGCTTGCGGGCTAGGCATGTTGCGCTCCAACGCCCCAGACAGCCGGCGCTTTTCATTTCGAAGCTTCCGGAGAAACTTCGTTCTTGCGCTATAGCCGGGGCCCGAGCACCTGTCAGCCGGCGGTCATCATTCTTAATCTAGATACACGACTGAAACGCTCGAGATCGCGCGAAGAACCCGCCCGGAAATTCGAAAGACCGGTGAACAAGACGGGTTAATTCGAAAAGGTCCAGTACTTATTTGCAAAAGTCTAGATTTGACCCATCGGTCACTGTCAGATTTCGCCATTCCTCTCACGGCGGGGCATTATCGGCGAGGCGGAGTCGATTCTGTCAACGATGCGGAGCACCGGCTCCGCCGGCGCGAGCGCAGCTCGCGTCCTTGACAGAATCGCTCCGCTCGCCAAACTCGCCGCCAAGAGATGAATGGCAGGTTGCGATTTCCCGCGGCAGTGACTGAAATCTCAAGTCCAGTCTTTTACAACTTATTGGTCCGGAAACAACATGATGAGGGATGAGGACCACACGCGTGCGCTTGGCGGGGAAGCTGCATTGGCCCTGGCCAGCGGATCGCGCCATTATCGAGCCTATGTCGGGCCGCCTCGCCAATTCGATTTCATGGGCGCCACACAGTTCCGCCTGCTTACCACTCTGGGCTTGCGCGAACACCACTCCGTGCTCGACTTCGGCTGCGGATCGCTTCGCGCTGGCCGCCTTCTCATTCCCTATCTCTTGCCCGGACGCTACTATGGGCTCGAACCCAACCGCTGGCTTGTTGAAGATGGAATTAGTAGGCAGCTAGGCGCGGAGCTTATTGAACTGAAGCGTCCCATATTTCTGTATAACTCTGATTTCTCCGCAGCTCATTTCGGGGTTCAGTTTGACTTTATCTTGGCTCAATCGATTTTTTCCCATGCTGGACCAGATATTGTTTCGATTGCTCTTTCCAGCTTCAAACGTTGTCTCAAGTCGGACGGCCTCGCGCTCGCTACGTTCATCCAGCCAGCGCAGCTTGGAGGCGCGGAAGAATCCAACGCGCCGGGATGGCTGTATCCGGGCTGTCTTTCCTATAATGTCGAAACCGTTATCATGCTGATTAACAACTCCGGGTTGTCGGGCAGGCCAATTCCCTGGTTTCATCCCCGCCAGACTTGGTTTGTAATTGCACATTCGCCCGACGGACTTCCATCGGCCGCCGACGACATTCATCTTTCTGGCGCGGTACTCCGCGCCAATATTCAGCCTTAAATCATTCTACGCAACGTTGTTCGAGACTGCTCGCGGCACCGAGCCAATTCCCTCGGCTGGCCAGGCGTGGTCGCGGCACACGCCGGCAACGGCCCGCACTCATCGCTCAGACGCCTGTCACTTACTTCACAGGCGACTTTTACGTCCGGCCGCGACCCTCCGAAAACGTGCGGCGCATAATGCCGAAGAGCTGCGGCATGTGTTTACTGCAGCGGCAAAGTTTGCGTCGGCGCCCCGGCATTCCGAAGCAGGTTGTTTCCGTAGGAGATGGCGGAGCCGCCGTTGGTTTCAATGATGCTGGAAGGACTTCCGGTAAGCGTCGATCCGCTCAAAACCACAGTGCTGGCGCCATCGACCTGCACCGCGGCAGTAGTATTGTTATCGACGAGGCTGCGCTCGACGAACGCTGCGTTGGCCACGCCCCCGGCGCCATGCAGGTTCACTCCGCCCCCATTGCCGGTGATCAGGGAATCCTCGACAAAAGCGCGAGCGTTGGCGGTTCCGCCAATGTTGACGCCGTTTCCGGTGAAATTCCTGATCGAACATTTGCGAACGACGAGTTTTCCTCCGCCGACCATCTTGACCCCGTCGAGACCTGTCCCCAGCCCTTCGATATCGAGACCTTCAAGGAGGACCTTGTCGGACGCTGCGGCGGAGACGACAATCCCATTGGTTCCGGACACCAGGACGCCGGCCTCGAACTGCGAGAGGATGCTGATCGACTTGGTGATGGTCACGGCCCCGAAACCGCCGGGGTCGAGGACGTTGATTTCTCCGCCGGCCGCGGTCTTCGAGATCGCGCCAGCGAAGGTCTTGCAAGGCGCTGTGCGGCTACAGGGATTGGCATCGTCACCGACCCCCGACACCCAGGTCCTCGTTGCTTGGGCGTTCGCCGGCACGGAGAATAGAGTGGCTATGATCATCGCTGGGATCACGGCGAGCAGCAGGCCAAAAATTTTCATGAAAACCGCCCCCAGAAATTTTACCGCTTCGCGTGTCTGGCATATATGTTAATGAGTTTCAATAGTCAGCATCCAACTATTCCCACGACAAAATAGGTCGAATCTTGCCCTTACGGGTGCGTTCGCAGGCTA
This sequence comes from Methylocella sp., assembly GCA_036513565.1. GTDB lineage: Bacteria > Pseudomonadota > Alphaproteobacteria > Rhizobiales > Beijerinckiaceae > Methylocapsa. The sequence continues at coordinate 9,227 of DATBYR010000238.1, forward strand.
TCGCTACGAAGAGATCTTGACACCCATGCGCCCATCCAGCCTCAATCCTCTCTTCACATTCGGGACGGCCAGCATGGCCGTTCGGGACCGCGCGAACGTCGCGTAGCATTTGTTGGGCGTGAAGTGTCCGTGCATCACTCCCCATAACCGTTCGATCGGAGTGATCATTCGAAAAGCTGATGAGCGGGCAATGGGCGGCGACGCATTGATCCGTCCATGGGCGGCCAGCGGAGCTGGCGGCCCATGGTCCGTCCCTGAGTTCAAACTCCATTCATGGTGCCGCCGTGCCATTTAAGGAGGGCTGTCGCTAGGCAGCTTCAACCCCCTGATACATAGGACCGCAACCATTCGGGAACGGGCGCCGCATATGGTCCTAGAGTCCCTATGACCTTCGACCAACCCTCAAGATTTTCGTCCGCCTTTTTCCCTGACGAAACTACTTTCCAAAGTGCGTTGATGCCGCTAGCCAGCGTGAACCGCCGCGACTGCTCGGGATCGACTTCGCCGAGCGGGTCTGGTGGCGGCGCGGGCTGCGCGATGCCCGATTTCGGTGCTTCCAGATCAACCGGCAACATCGTGGGGATCGGTTTAGCGGTAGTCTCAAGTGTGCCGGCGACGTTAGGCTCGAAGAGGGAAGGCGTGTTGTCACGCGCGCCTTGGATAAATCCTTCAACGGCATCCATCGGCAGTGGAGTTTCCAAATGTCCCGATCGCACCGACTCATAAAAATCTTCCGTCGCGGGATAATAGGCGCGAAGACCGATGTGGTGTTCAAGGAGAACTATCAGTTCAATCGCTAATGGTGCGGGGAGGATGTCTCCCTCGGCAGCGAACAAGTGTCGGATGATACGCGCCTTCGCATCCGCCAGAAGGAAATTGCCTTCCTCGGGTTGCTTTGGAAGAATTGCGATATATTGGTCGAGCGTTTCCACATAATCGGATCGTGCGTTCCATTTGCCGCTTCGTAATGATCGGGCGGTGTCGGTGCCAGCACACGGCAGGCGTCCAGACGATTTGCATGATCTTGCGGGCCGCCTTTGAAGGGTAGCACTGGCCAATTCTGAGCTCCCGCGATAACGGTGATTGTGCCTCTTGAAGTCCAATCGAAAGAAACCGCCGAGGGAATGTTTTCGACTGGAACGGGCAGCGTAGGCTCCGCGACACTCAGTGAGACGTCCGCTGACATACTCGCTGCGCTCGAGATACGGGCCTGTACCTGTACGACGTCATGCTGTGGAGGCTCAAGCTCCTCGATCAGCCGTTTGATCTCGGCGTTGACGATTGCTGGGCCTTGGCCCCATAGCGCTTCCTCGATGCGCACATAGACGAGTTCGCGTGCCTCGTCTCGGACGTGGCATTGGAGTCGGTCCTCGTACCAAGTGGTCCAAACCTGCCAGTCCTGCTTCGCGGCGAGGAGCGCAGCTTTTAACTCCTGCCACAAGGATTGGAGTTGATCCGATTCAATTTGAGGCCACAACAGCGTTTCGGCGATGACGGAAGCCGATGCGCCCTCTTCCACGCTCGTCGCGTCGATGGAAACGGCAGACCAAAAGGCTTCGGCGACGTAGGCGGCAGTGGTGGAGACGCGGGAACCTCGTCGAGATAGGCGCCATAGGCCGGACCGGAGCGGTTGCTGAACCTGGCGGCCGTGAGTATGTAGGCGGTCTCCCCGTGGATAGCGGAGGCAGCGCCGGTGAAGGTGCGAGCGGCGGCGGCGTTGGCGGCGGCGGAGGGTTCGATGATAGTGGCGGCGCTGGCAGCGGTGAACGCGGCGTCGGAGGCAGCGGCGCGGGCAGCGACACGGGTGGCGGGGGCGGCAGCGCCGGCAGCGGGGACGAACGTTGTGGCCTGGGTCGGATACTTAGCGGCAGCCCACGCGACGCCGATAGCACGGAAAACCGGCAAAAAGAGGGAACCTGCATAACCCACCTCGCCCCTAGCAGTGATCACGAATGGCAACACACGCAAGGCTGCGCGCGCCGCAAGTGCGATCGATACCTCGCGCGGCTTCCCTTGTAGCCATGCCTTGATGTCTTTCTCGTTCTTGAACTCGGCCAGCGGCGCCTCCCGCCATCAGCGATCCTTCGCCGCATTCAGAATGGCCGCTGCCGCGAGATTCGGCAAGCCCGGCGTGCCGATCGTACCTATTCCATCACCGATTCGTATCTGGCCGCGCGTCGCAAATGTATGTTTGCCCAAACGTCAATCGTACAATAATGTTTCACGTGGAAACGAGACCTGGGCGCGGGGGCGCCATTTGAGGCGGTACGAGGGATTGAAGCGTGCTGCAAGACGGGGAGAGGCGACTTGGGCCGCTGCGCTCGAAAATCGCCGGTTTGGCGCCGCGCTGACGGACTTTGCGGCATGGG
>DATBYR010000239.1:0-2249 GCA_036513565.1 Methylocella sp.
GGCGACGATTGCCTGGGCATTGGCGTTGATGGCATCGACGCGATTGAGCACGCGCCTTGCAACCCAGAGCCCGCCAAGCGTTCCGATCACCACCAGCCAAAGGAGCGAAGTGAGCAGTGCTTCGCCGAGAATATGGCGCAAACTCTCGCCTTCCGCCAGGTCGTGCCCGACGAGCAGGTGGAACCCGCCCGCCAAGACAAAATTGCGTGCGAGCGCCCGGTGTTTTCCGCCGGTATCGCCGGGAGGCTGGTAAGTCGTCTCGACAAGGCCAGGACGGGTCAGAATATCTGGCGGCAGGCTCGCGATATTGCCGGCGATCGGTTCCCCCGCCACGGTGGTGACGAGGTAAAGACCCGCGCCGGGCCGGCGGGTCCGCTTGTGGATAATGTTGACAAGGCGGCGTATGCCGCCTTGCGCATATTGCTCGGAAAGCCCGGTAATATCGGTGTCGATGGTCTGCGCGATCCGCTCGTCGATCAGCTGTTCCATGTTCCAGCCGACAGCGCCGAGGACAAGACCGGCGCCGATCGCGGAAATCGCCAAGTAGGCGAGCGATATCTTGAACACCGTCGTGCGAAAGAGCTTACCTAGAGCCATCGCGTATCATGTATCCGGCACCGCGTATCGTCTGGAGGAGCGGAGGGTCGAAGCCTTTGTCAATCTTGGCGCGCAGCCGCGAAATATGAACGTCGATCACATTGGTTTGCGGATCGAAATGATAGTCCCATACGTTTTCAAGCAGCATCGTCCGGGTGACCACTTGGCCGGCATGTTTCATTAAATATTCGAGCAAGCGGAATTCACGCGGCTGCAACGGAATTTCCTTGCCGTCGCGGGTAAGCTTGTGGGCAAGACGGTCAAGTTCTAGCCCGTTCACCCGAAAGACGGTTCCCTCGCCCAGGCCCGGCCGGTTTCGCCGGGCGAGCACCTCGACCCGCGCCAGAAGCTCTGAAAATGCATAAGGTTTGGCGAGATAATCGTCACCGCCCGCGCGCAGCCCCTTGACGCGATCGTCGACCTGCCCAAGCGCGGACAGGATAAGTACGGGGATCATAATTTTCTGCGCCCGCAGGTTGCCGATGAGCGAGAGGCCGTCGAGTTTTGGCAGCATGCGATCGACGATCAGAACATCATGGGTTTCATCGCGGGCACGGGCGTAGCCCTCAAGGCCGTCGCCGACATAATCGGCGACATGACCGGCCTCGCGAAATGCCTTGACCATGTAATTGGCGGCTTCCGTATCGTCTTCGATGATGAGGATGCGCATAAGCGATATATAGCTCATCCCTGTGCAAAGCAGCAGGCCGGAAGTTGCCTTCCGGCCTGTCGCCTCCTGGAGGCTGGCGCCGCAACGGGGGGGCGCGGTACCGGCCCATAAAGCCTCGGGGACGTGAGGCTCAGGAAGCTGGTTTGGCCGCGATCGCGACGAAATGGGTGCCGTTGCTGCCCTTGACCCGCAATAGGACGGCCTTGCGATTATCCTTCTTGGCCTCGGCTAGCGCCGCGCTGATGTCCGCCGGCTGGTTGACCGTGTGGCCCCCTGCTTCAAGAATGACGTCGCCGATCTGCAACCCCTTCTGCGCGGCCACACCTTCGGAATCGATGTCGGTTACGACCACGCCGTGGCTTCCGGCTCCTTCGACACTGGAGGCGGGAGCGAGCGTGAGCCCGAGGCCGCTAAACGCGTTATGGTCGTGGCTCATGCCCGGCTGTGCCCGCGCTTCCTTGTCGTCCGGCAGAGAGCCGAGTTTTACCGGCGCGGTTTTCTCCGATCCATCGTGCCAATAGATTAAATCGGTCTTTTTCCCCGGGCCGAGGGCCGCCACCTTGCGCGCGAGATCGCGCGGACCGTCGATCCGCTCGCCGTCGATCCCGAGGATCACATCGCCCGATTTAATTCCAGCCGCGCTTGCCGGAGAATTCGGCTGAGCTTCAGCTACGAGAGCCCCTTTGTTGGACTTCAGACCGAGACTATCGGCGATTTCCGCGGTGACCGGCTGAATCTGGACGCCAATCCAACCCCGCGCGACCACGCCTTTGTCTTTGAGAGCGGCAATGACAGTTTTCACAGTCTCGGCGGGAATGGCAAAACCAATGCCGACGCTTCCGCCCGAGGGCGAGAAAATTGCCGTATTGATGCCAACCACCTGGCCCTGGGTATTGAAAGTGGGACCGCCCGAGTTGCCCCGGTTAACCGGGGCGTCAATTTGCAGGAAATCATCGTAGGGCCCGGCGCCAATGTCGCGCCC
>DATBYR010000240.1:0-2143 GCA_036513565.1 Methylocella sp.
GGCGGGTCTTCTCGAAAAGCACTACCGCGACATGCAGGACATGGAATTCACCGTCGAGCGCGGCAAACTATGGATGTTGCAGACACGCAACGGCAAGCGCACCAGCAAAGCCGCGCTCCGCATCGCCGTCGATATGGCGAATGAAGGATCGATCGGCAAGGCAGAGGCGATCGCCCGCGTCGATCCGTCCTCGCTCGAGCAGTTGTTGCATCCGACACTCGATCCAAGCGCCCCCCGCCAAGTCGTCGCCACCGGCCTGCCGGCATCGCCGGGGGCGGCCAGCGGCGAGATCGTGTTCGACGCCAGCGACGCCGAGCAAATGAAGAGCGCCGGCCGCAAGGTTATTCTGGTCCGCATCGAGACAAGTCCCGAGGATATTTTGGGGATGCACGCGGCCGAAGGAATTCTGACGACGCGCGGCGGCATGACGTCCCACGCCGCGGTTGTCGCGCGCGGAATGGGCAAGCCATGCGTCTCCGGCGCCGGCACGGTCCGGGTCAATTACGCGAAAGCGACGATGACGGCGGGGGGCCTCACCTTCAACAGGGGGGACTTGCTGACCATCGATGGCGCCACGGGACAAGTGATCAAGGGCGCCGTCAAAATGCGCCAGCCCGAACTTTCGGACGAATTTACAATCCTGATGGAATGGGCCGATGCGGTCCGCCGGATGGGCGTGCGGGCCAATGCCGACACCACACGGGACGCGCGGGTGGCGCAAAAGTTCGGCGCGGAAGGGATTGGCCTTTGCCGTACCGAGCATATGTTTTTCGAAGGCGAACGGATTGTCGCATTCCGCGAAATGATCCTTGCCGGGGATGAAGCCGGCAGGCGTGCCGCGCTCGCCAAGCTGTTGCCGATCCAGCGGGCCGATTTCACCGGGCTTTTCGAGATCATGTCAGGGCTGCCGGTGACGATCCGCCTGCTCGATCCGCCGCTGCACGAGTTTTTGCCGCGAACCGAGGCGGAAATCGCGGCGGCCGCGGAGGCCATCGGCATTTCGCCGGAAAGGCTCGCCCAGCGAACGGCCGAATTGCATGAATTCAATCCAATGCTGGGTTTTCGCGGCTGCCGGCTCGCGATCGCCTTTCCCGAAATCGCGGACATGCAAGCCCGCGCCATTTTCGAAGGCGCGGTCGCGGCCAAACGCGAGACCGGCGCGTCGGCGCGGCCGGAAATCATGATACCGCTCGTCATCGCCAAGACCGAGTTCGATTTTATCAAGGCGCGGATCGATGCCATGGCGAACGCCGTCGCCGCCGAGACCGGCGAGATCATTGCCTATTCGGTCGGCACGATGATCGAGACCCCCCGCGCGAGCTTGCGCGCCGGCGAACTCGCCGAGACCGCCGAGTTCTTTTCGTTTGGCACCAATGACCTGACCCAGACCTGCCTTGCTCTTTCGCGCGACGATGCCGGATCGTTCCTTGGCGACTATACGGCGAAGGGGATTCTCCCCGCCAGCCCTTTCGCCACGCTCGACCAGGAGGGCGTGGGCGAACTCATCGAAATCGCCGCCGCGCGCGGCCGGACGACGCGGCCGGACATCAAGCTCGGAATCTGCGGCGAACACGCGGGCGATCCGGCCTCGATCGACTTTTTCGAGCGCGCCGGCCTGACTTACATCTCCTGTTCGCCTTTCCGGGTGCCGGTAGCGCGGCTTGCCGCGGCCCAGGCGGCGCTGCGAAGAAAAGCCGCGAGCGAGGGGTGACGGCGAGGGCCAGGGTGGCAGTAAAGTTCAGGCGCCGAGGGCGCCGGCTCGAAGGATAGGGCGAGGCTTTCGACGCAGACCGTCACCCCCACGGTAGGTCATTGCCGAATCCGCGCGAAAACTGCAAACATCGGCTATGGCATCGCAAAAACGCTTCAATTTTGGCCGGGCCGGAACTCTGTTCAACCGGAAGACCATCAAGCGCGAGCTCACCAAGGTCCTATTCGACCCGACCGAACGGCAGCGCAAGGCCGCGAAGGATTGGGCCAAACAAGTCCGCCATCCGGCCTTTCGCACAGCCAAGGAAACCTCCATCCGGGGTGAATTCATTCAGACGGTGCTCGTCACGCTCCTTGGCTACACGCCCTTCCGTGCGGGCGAAACCTTCACGATTGCAACCGAAGAACCCTTGGGCATAGGCGCCGTCGATAC
>DATBYR010000241.1:0-5405 GCA_036513565.1 Methylocella sp.
GCCTCGCATTTTTGCGTCTGCTGACGACCTCCTCCTCAAAACATCGATGCAACATCGGCGTCCGCATGGATGGGCGCCTCTTTTCTCTACGACTCTAAGGATAGCCTCTATGACTACGGGAACCGTGAAGTGGTTTAATCCGGACAAAGGATACGGCTTCATACAGCCAGACGACGGCGGCAAGGACGTGTTTGTCCACATCAGCGCCGTGGAACAATCGGGACTGCGCAATCTGCAGGAAGGTCAGAAAATCGCCTACGAAGTCATTGCCGACAAACGAACCGGCAAGTCCGCGGCGGGCAACCTTCACGCAGCCTGAAGGCAGAACCAAGTTGGTGCAAGGGCCCTGGCATCGACGCTGGGGCTTTTTTTGCCTTGCCGGATTTCATGCCCGGCGCATCCAACTCAACGAATCTGAGCGAAAAGCGCGCGAGCGGCTAGTTTTGGTTTGGCTTTGGAAGTTATGGAACCGCTGTCTGACTTAACGGTTAGTGGGCCATAACATGATCAGAGACAGGACCATGCGAAAGAACGTTAGCACCTCGAATCGGGGCTTTGCGTCCATGGATTCGGAGAAACAACGGGAAATCGCCCGCAAGGGGGGTCGAAGCGTTCCCGATGAAAAGCGCAGTTTTTCGCAGAACCGCCAACTCGCTTCGGAAGCCGGCCGCAAAGGCGGCCTCTCGTCCCACGGCAACCGGCACTCCGGGCAAAACAAGAACCAACCCATTGATACCGCCAAACCTTAAATAAGAATGCGTGGTTCGCTCCCGGAGCATGGTTCTCAATTGGGTCGCCCTATGAGCCCGGCCTGGCAAAGGCGCGGCGCGATGCGGCCTGGCCGCTACGGGTTCGAAGCGCCCGCTAACCTCGTCGAGGGCGAGTAACGGTCCCTGGAGATGCCGACACAAGCTCCGTGAAGGCCGAGCTTGGCTTGCTGTTCGCGAGGTCGTCCCAGACACGGTTCCACCCCAAAAATCGCAAGAAATCGCGAGTCCCCCCTTCGGCGGGCAATCCGTCGAGCCATCGCAGGTATCATGGCATCGCAGGCCGCGTGTTGACTCGCGAAAAACCACTGCCCGCGCGACTGCCGCAAGGCCGGACGCCAGGCACGGGAAAGGGCAACCTGCCATCTCCTATCTTATAGCCGCGGGATGGACAAAGATCGATGACCCTATTGCACTCTCGTGCTGGCGTTGGGCTCTCTCTTGGCCTTATCCTAATGTTTGTCTCGCTCTTGCCGTGCCTCGGCGATCCCGCGCCGGTCATTCACTATGCGCCGGTCGAAAATCTGGAGCAAGCCGATGTCGCGCTGTTCGACCGGGCGGAGCACGACATCGACATCGCCGCCTATGTTTTGACCGATTGGCCGGTCATGCGGGCATTGATCCGCGCGGCGGGGCGCGGTGTCAGGGTTCGCATTTACATGGACGGCGGGCGAATCGGCGAGCGGGAGCCGGCACCGCCGTTCCGGGAACTTCTCGCCAATCCCGAAATCGAGATCCGCTTCAAGCGTCCGGGTTCGCCATTGATGCACCTCAAGAGCTATCAAATCGACGGCCGATGGCTACGCACGGGTGCCGCGAACTTTTCCGCGTCGGGACTGAAGCGGCAAGATAACGATCTCCTCGTTATCGACAGCCAAGCCGCGGCGGAGGTATTTAAGCGGCGTTTCGAGGCGATCTTTGCGCAAGGAGAAACCCTGCCTCTTGCCGCGGTGGAACAGAACCCGTAATCGGCGCGAACCGGGTTCCGCTTCGCTTGAGAAATCCGGAGGGCACCGTTGCGCAAAGAGGGGCGCCCCGCGCGAAGCGGGATCGGTCAATCGACCAACGTGTTACGAAGGCCAAATTTCGCTGTTTCCAGCGAACCACTACCAGGCCATCAATATGCGCGATTGCGTATAACCTCGAAGCAAGTCTGCACCAAGATATTAATGTCGAAGCCGAGCGACCAATTATTGATATACCACAAATCCAACTTCACACGCTCGGTCATCTTCTCAAGGGACCGAGTTTCGCCGCGCAATCCGTTGGCCTGGGCCCAGCCGGTAATCCCCGGCTTGACGTAGTGGCGAAAACCATAATCGGCAATGTGAAGCTCGTATTCCTTATCATGGGCGACCGCATGCGGTCGCGGCCCGACCAGGGACATTTCGCCTTTTAGCACATTAAAGAGCTGGGGCAGCTCATCGATGCTCGACCGGCGGAGGAATTTGCCCACACGTGTCGCGCGACGATCGCCACGGCTCGCTTGAGTTATCGCCGGTCCGTCCTCGAGAACCGTCATCGTCCGGAACTTGAAAATGACAAACTCCTTGGCGTTGAATCCGGTTCGCCGTTGCCGGAATATAATTGGACCGCCGCTATCGAGCTTGATGGCGATCGCGGCAATCAAAAGAAGCGGCCACAAAAACAAAATTGCCGTCATGGAACCAACGACGTCCAGGGTTCGCTTGACCGCTCTCTGGAAAGCGGTCAACGGCGCCCCTTGGATAGTCACCGGGAGCGACAGCCCGTCCGTGGACAAACCACGCTGCCCGAGCATGGTTCTGATGTTATGGTCAGGCAAAAGCCGGGCCGGAAGCGGAGACTCGCGAAGACGGGAGCGAATTGTATCGAGAAGCTCCTGGCTGCCCCAGGGCAGCGCCAGCAAGAACTCCTCGGCGACATGTTCGCGCGCCGCCGCGACGGCGCTGTCGAGACCGGCCAGGACCTCGCCCGAGCGGCGCCCGCGATTCGTCGCGACCGCCACCCGGAAAACTTCCCGCAAACCACAGTATCGCAATAGGAAACTTGCACTCAATCCCAGCAGTTCTTCCGGTTCGCCTATCGTCACGACACGGCGTCCGTCGAGGCTCCCCGCGTACAGCAGGGCGCGCGTTGCCTTGGCGAAAACCCAACGGGCAATTACCAAGAGAATCATTTGGGGCAATAAAGCCGCAGCCAAAGGCGAGGCCGGAAACGCGACATTGCCTAGAACCACCAGAGATCCGGTCACCAAAAGAGCGGTGGTGGCAAAGACCGCAAGGAGCCGGCTAACATACAGAAGCGGCGCGAGCAGCACGGGGAGACGATACAGGCCGCGCGCGCTGACCGAACAAACGAATAACAAGCCGGTGATGATGCCGACACTCAAGCAGGCTTTGACCGTCGCAGGGTTCTCGAACCAAACGAGTTGATAAACGATTGCTCCAAGGGTACTCGCAATCGCAGTAAGAATCAGATCAACAACCCCAGCCAGGATTTCGATTTTTTGGCAGGAGATTTTGAATTGGCTGAAAAACCGCGAATCTGTCTTGGCACGTCTCCGAGCCTCTACAATATTGCTTAAGCGGCTCTGAAACATCCGAAGGCCTTTCATTAGCTAATAATAATTAAAGACTACTCACAGTTATCATGGTAATTTCCCGATTCTCAAATTGCATTGATTTTGTTTCCCTCCTATCATCATATCACGGCGTCCTCAAGCTGAGTATTCGCGCTCAGTCCGGTCATTCGCAGGCAGCTCTGTCGTCTCCTTGGACTCATCGAACGATTACCATACCCGCCACGGCATCCATATCCATAATATTCGATATACAGACAATGTGGCATTTTCCATGATTGCGAATGGTTCGGCAAACCGATTTTTTTTCGGTGCGGCTAAACTGCCCCCAAGGAAGGGTACCTTGATGTGTCGATGCGTCGCGGACTTTCGCTTTTTCTTAGTTTGGCGGCCGGGCTTTCGGGCAACTCAGGCAACCTAAGCTCTGCCGAATCAATCGATGCAGGTGGCGCGGCCGGTTCCTGGCGTCTCGTCCGAAGTCCCACGGCGACCGCAGAGACTGGCGAGGCGGCCATCCTGCACACGGCGGATATCGAGCGGTCCGATCCGCGGTTGGCGGGCCTCATGTTGCGATGCGGAAAGCAACGAATCGAAGCTGTCGTCGTCGTGATCGAACCATTTCCGCCGCACGCGCGGCCGCAAATCACCTTACGCACGCCGGGACAAGAATCCCAATTTATTGGAACGATTATTCCAACCGGCGCGGGAATTCGGTTGTCCGACGACGCGACGAGCTTGGTGACAGGCCCCTGGCAGACGGCGCGTGAGCTCGAGATAAAAGTGGCCGAGGGCGGCGCCCCGATCGACGGCGTTGTCGCCTTATCGGGCCTTCCCAAGGCACTCCAATCGCTCAACGCCGAATGTGCCCAAAAATAAGACTTTACGCGATCGTGCTTTGAGGGAGATATTGTGGTGAACACCACATAAGCGCCAGGCAAAACATAAGCGCCGCGTAAGATAAAGTAAGCGAACATAAGGCAGATGGGAGGCATCGAAATGGAAATCCTGATCACCGGAGGGGCCTTTTGTGGCGCCGTCCTAGGGCGATTTTTCAAGGTCTTGGTTCTTTTGCCCGCTGGAGCCCTCGCGATCGCTTTGCTTCTGGTGAAGCGAGAGGTTGCCGGGCCTACATTGTTGGACTCTTTCCTGGGAATTGGCCTGCTGATCGCAAGCCTTGAACTCGGTTACGTCACGGGGCTGATTTCGACGGATTTTCCCGCGGCGGCGCAAGCTTTTGGCGGATTTTTGACACGCCGCCCGGCATCGTCGCGCCCAACCCACCGAAGATAATTGACTCTGTCTTGGCCGATTCTTCGCGCCGGGAACATTCGTCGAGCGCCTTTCACAAGCCGCGCGCCATGTGCGAGCGCGATCCGATTCGACGGAATAGGATCACGCTCAAAGCTCCTTGTTTTGCCATGATCTTTATCGCGAAACCAGGTTCCACCTTCGGGATCATGCTCTCGCGCCACTTCGGCCACGACGCTCACAGCCAGGGCACAGTCTCGCTTATTGATTTTTCCTGCGAATGAGGGTTGACGCGTCAGACGGGCGCGATTAAGTTCCGCCCACTTCGGACAGGCAGTAGGTTTTGCTTTCGGGGCGCCTCGTCCTGGACTTTTCAAACCTAAACGCTGTCGTATCCAGCGGCTTGACAATCACTATAGATCCAAGAGAGTCCCAAGGGATCGCTTGGATCGACAAGAGGCAAGAACGCGGTATCCGATGCCGTGATCCTCTGCCAAATCCCGGCGCCGGAAGCCTTGGCGGGCTTAGGGCGCTTTGTCGTTTGCCTTGATGGCATTCCCGGCCGCGAAGCCGGAGATTTGATTTTGTCGCCGCGCCGGAGCTGTCCGGCGATCGCTCATTTGGAACGATTGAGAAAGACAGGGATGCCCACGATCAGTCAGCTGATCCGCAAGCCGCGGCAGGAAAAAACCTATCGCGAAAAGGCGCGCCATCTCGGCGCCTGCCCGCAGAAGCGGGGCGTCTGCACGCGGGTCTATACGACAACGCCGAAAAAGCCGAATTCGGCGTTGCGCAAGGTTGCCAAGGTCCGCCTGACCAATGGTTTCGAG
>DATBYR010000242.1:0-2099 GCA_036513565.1 Methylocella sp.
GGCGCCGAGAAATTCATCGATATCAAATGCCGCAAATCGGGCCTTCGCCCGCAGGCGGTGGTGATCGTCGCGACCATCCGCGCCCTCAAATATCACGGCGGCGTGGACCTCAAGGAACTCAATACGGAAAACCTCGATGCGCTGACCAAAGGCGTCACCAATTTGGAGCGCCACGTCAACAACATCCGCAACCATTTCGGGCTTCCTTGCATCGTCGCGATCAATCATTTCAGCTTCGACACAGACGCCGAGATCGCGCTTCTGAAAAGAAAAATGGCGCATCACGAAGCGCCGATCGCCGTGTGCCGGCATTGGGCGGAAGGAGGCAAAGGCGCCGAGGAACTGGCGCGCACGGTCGTCGATATGGTCGACAAAGTGCCGGTCGATTTCCACTTCGTCTATGAGGACAATGCCCCGTTATGGGACAAGGCGACGGCGATTGCCACAAAACTCTATGGCGCGAGCCAGGTCACCGCCGATTCAAAGATTCGGGCGCAGATCAAGCGGCTTCAGGAGAGCGGCTACGGGCACTATCCCGTGTGTATCGCCAAGACCCAATATTCGTTCTCGACAGACGCAAATCTGCGTGGCGCGCCGTCCAACCATGAGATCAATATCCGCGAAGTCCGGCTCGCCGCCGGCGCGGAGTTCGTCGTCTTGGTGTGCGGCGAGATCATGACCATGCCGGGCTTGCCCAAGGTGCCGGCGGCAACCAAGATCGATCTCGATGACAGCGGCAAGGTCACCGGACTGTTTTAGCAGTCGAACCGTGAAAACGGAAATTGTTATCCGATTTCAATTGACCGGTTGATGATTTGGGCGGGATCCCTCGGCGCCTCGTCGTGGGATTGTTGTTGCTTGGAGAGCCATGCGTTCAAGCCGTCGATATCGACATAATCCCGCTCGAAGCGCAGGCCGCCGATCTGGCGGCAGGGACGATCCGGCTCACCGAGGTCGGTGAGAACGCTCGTCGCAAGGCTGAAATCATCCCCTTTCAAATAATAGCTTGGCGCCGCGAGGACGGGCAAACCTGCGGCCCTTGCCGCCTTGATGCCATTTTCCGAATCTTCGATGGCGACACAAGAGCTCGGGTCGCACTCCAGCTTTTCAAGAGCGAAGCGATAGACGTCTGGCGCGGGTTTCTTGTGGGCCACGGCATCACCCGCGGCGATCACAGCAAACCAGGAGGGACCTTCTTCGCCGAACATCGCGCGCAGGACCACATCGACGCTGCCCCGCAGCGACGTCGTGGCGATGGCGAGCCGCACTCCCCGTCCATGGGCATCCGTGATTAAGCGGCGAACACCCGGTCTCGCTGGCGCGGCGCCGGCCTTTACGAGCGCGGCGTAGCGGGCCGACTTCTCCTCGTAGATCTCGGCGAAGTGGGCAAGTACCACCTCGCTGCCGCGAGGATTCCAAGCGTCGATATAATGCTGAAGACGCTCTTTGCCGCCGGTCGCTTGGAGGAGTCTGCGATAAAGCTCCTTATCCCAGCTCCAATCGACCCCGAAGGCTGCGAATGCTTCGTTGAAAGATTGTCTATGCGCCTCTTCGGTTTCGGCGAGCGTCCCGTCCACATCGAATATCAGGGCTTCAAGCGGCATCGCGGCGTCGCATTCTGGCGGCTGCCGTGCGTATTGCCGCAATATTCGCCGCATAATGCTCTGGGCCTCCCTTGAAGATGGCGGAGCCCGCGACAAAAGTGTCCGCGCCCGCTGCGGCGACGAGGCCCGCGGTTTCCGGATTTACGCCGCCATCGACCGCGATGCGGATCGCACGCGGGCCAATCATCGCCTTCAATTCCGCGATCTTGTCCACCGCCGAGGCAATGAAGGTCTGCCCGCCAAAGCCTGGGTTGACCGACATGACCAGCACCAAATCGATCATATCGAGGACATTCTGGACGCACGATGCCTGGGTCGCCGGGTTGAGCACGACGCCGGCTTTTTTGCCAAGCTCCCGGATCGCCTGCAGCGAACGATGAAGATGCGGCCCGGCCTCGACATGGATCGAGATCGAATCCGCCCCGGCTTCCGCGAAGGCGGCAAGATAGGGGTCGCAAGGGGCGATCATAAGATGCACGTCGAAAGGGATTTGTG